>NZ_LBIZ01000105.1:0-177821 GCF_028128665.1 Bradyrhizobium sp. CCBAU 45384 | reverse complement strand
TCTCACCGTTGACGGCCCAAACACACCATCCGGTGCCGCGGCGAAACCGCCGCGCGAAGCCAGAAGCAACGCCGGCAGCACCGCCGACCCTTGAACAAGTTGCCGTCGGTTCACGTGCTCTCCTACCCGCCACTGCTGCCGCGGCCAAGCAACGGCCGCCGCGCGAGCGAGTTCCACCGCGCGGCCATCATTGATGCCGCGCCCCCGATCTCAATTCAGCAGGCGCGCGGAGCTTTCTGATGATCTCCCGGAGATCTGCGGCGTACTCCGCCGGGGCCCGACGCGCCTCTTCCAGGCGAGCCTTCCTGGAATTCGACATGTTGCGCCGGATCTGTTCAGCCAGCTTTTTCATCTCGGTAGGATTCACTGCTTCGACGCCGGACACTTGCATCGGATCCATGGTATCTTGGCAGCTCGGTTCGCGCTGTCCCCCGAGTCCCGGCGATCGCGTGCTCATCGGCTGCCCTCTAACGGCGACGAGCAAACCAAATGCCGAGCAGGAACGCGACAAGGAGCGACTGCAGCGGGGCTTTCACGGTGACTTCGCGCAATCGCTCGGCCCAGCGCACCGCCGCATCCCGCGAAATTGGCGGGGTTGCCCTGCCGTCCGCGGACCCGGTATTCGCGCTTGACCGGTCCACCGAAGCCCGCTCGAGGGCGCCCGGCGCGTCCGTTAATTCGGAGGCCTCCGTCATCGCCGACGATTCTTTCATATCCATGCGAACCTCCGGAGTGGCGCCACAGAAACCGGCCTCCCGCGTCTCGGTTCCTAGGCCGACTTCCGCCGGGCCCCGGCCGCCGGCTTCTTGGCGGCGGCCTCCTTGGCCGTCTTCTTGCCCGCGATCGGCATCAGCATTTCCTTCTGGCCAGCAGACGCCTTCGTCGGCTTCTTGGCGGGGGTTTTCGGCGCCGCCGCGTCGGCCGCAGCGCCACCCACGCTCTTGCGCAGCGCGTCCATCAGATCGACGACGTTCTCGCCCTTCGGCCGTTCTTTCGGACGGATGACCTTGCCGGCCCGCTTTGATTGATGAGCTCGGACAGAGCGCTCTCGTAGTGATCCTCGAACTTCTCCGGATCGAACCGCCCCGCCTTCTGGTTCACGATGTGCTTGGCGAGGTCCCAGCATATCCTTCGTGACCTTCACGTCCTGGATCTCGTCAAAATACTCTTGCTCGCTGCGGACTTCGTAGGGATCGCGCAGTAGCGTGCCGATCAGCCCCTTGTCGCGCGCCTCGAGCGCGATGATGTGCTCGCGGTTTGTCAGCACCACCCTCCCGATCGCGACCTTGTTCATCTCGCGGATGGTCTCGCGGATCACCGCGAAGGCGTCGTGTCCGACCGTGCCGTCCGGACGCAGATAGTAGGGGCGGATCAGGTAGCGAGGGTCGATGTCGGACCGGTCGACGAACTCGTCGATCTCGATGGTCCGCGTGGATTCCAGCGCGATCTCCTCGAGCTCCTCCTTCGTGACCTCGAGCATCGACCTTGAGGTACTTGATCCGGTGGCCGGTCTGCCGGTTCAACTGGTTGAAGCTGATCTTCTCGGACTCCGAGGTGGCCGGGTAGATCGCCACCGGACAGGTGACAAGGGACAGACGCAGGAAGCCTTTCCAGTTGGCACCGGGGCGCCGACCAAGCGATTGCTGCCTGCGGAGGCGACGCCCGGGAGGCCGTGAAGGCCCTGATCGTGGCCAACGACTTTCTCGAGATCCAGCTCGACGCGCGCTGGACCAGGGTCTCGACGGGCTACGTCCGGGGACGGCTCCCAGGAGCGCGAGAACGCAAGGGTGAGAAAGATGGCTGATGTGACCTACTTCGTCGCTCTACCGTTCTTTTCTCCGACGATGGCGAGCCGCAGGGAGCCCGCGGAGTGCTTGAGCGCCAACGCCGCGGTCATGAGGGCCGAGGCCCCTGTCCCGGAAGCCCGGCCACGCGGGCGCCATCGCGTTCAGCCGAACCGTGGATCCGTCCAGCGGCGACTTCAGCGACGCCAAGCTGATCCGGAAGTTCGGCGAGGTGCCGGACGACCTCAGCGCGCTGTGACACGGCGAACGAGACACGGGACCGTTGATCTGGGTCAACGGTACCGCCGGGCCGCTGGTCGATCCAGAACGGATGAAATCTCCGAACGAGAGCTTGACTCGCGAGAGCCCCCCAAAACCCGCGCCTCCGTGCCCGAAAGAGATGCTTCGAATGGTCGAGGAATACGCGAACGATCTGCGGGAGATCCTCAATCAACTGCGCAGACTTCTTCACTGAGCCGTGGTCCGCGACTGCTTCGACCTTCCCTTCGGTGAATGTTTACGAAGGATGCCGCAGGATTCGTCTCGCGCAAGATTCAAACCATTCGCTTCCGAATCTGCCGGATGTTGCGCTGGGTCAATGCGCATCGCGGCGATCCCCCTAGGCTTTTCATCGGACCGGACGGATAGCGCGTTCAGTGCCTTTACGGTTGCGGCGTCCGCCGGCCTCCGCTCCCGCCCTTGGGCAGCAGACGAGACCACGAAGCCGGCTCGACAGGTACTTCGGCGGAAAGGGCTTGGCCACCGCGGGCTACTGCAGCGCCAGAACGAATACTTGAAGCGAGAAATCGGCCCTCGTGCTCCCAGCGGACGCCCCGGGCTGATTTCCTTCCGGCTCACGATCGCCAGGAGAGCCACATGACCAGCAACGGCTACAGCGACAACGTCACCGCCCTCGTGCGCTACGCGCTCGAGACCACCCGGGCGACGACGGTCTGTCCCTTCCACGACGGAGTCGTCATCCGCGTCGGCGACGACGCGGCCGAAAGCCACGCCTTCGAGCGCGCCAAGAGGATCGCCAAGAGCGACGGCAGCTTCTGGGCGTCCGAGATCTTGACCGAAGAGATCGGCCGCCAGCTCGGTGCCGCGATGGACGGCCGATGCCCGCACTGTGACCAAAGCAGCGTGGGACGGTAATCGTCGAAGCCGCATGGATCAGAAGGCCGGCAGCCTTATGCCTCGGGCGGAGCGTCCGCGCGTCCAGCGTCATCTCAAACGGAAGAGATAGAGCATCGCCCTTCGATGGCCGAACTTCGTGCCATGCAGCACGGGTTGACGCGGCGGCATGCCGCTCCCCGCAGGACGTCATGGCAGGACCCGCGTTTGCGGTGCATACTGATCTCCAGATCTATCCAGTCCCAAAGAACGTGAAAAAGTTCATCTGCGAACAGAACGTCGCGAACTTCGAGAGGCTGCTCGCCGAGACGAGCGACGCCTCATTGCGCCGGACACTCGAAGGACTCCTCGCATCCAACAGACGCGAGCTCGCGTTGCTGGCGGCCGAAACGGAGGGGGCCGAACCGTCCCGGCTCAGCCGTTTTGGACGCCCCAGAATTCCGCGAGCAGTTGCTGGCGGATTTCGCCCGTTCGCCGCATCCTTACATGCTGCTTGACCCAGGTCCTGGCCTGCGAATCGTCGACATCAACCCGGCCTATGCGAATGCCACGCTGACCGATCGCGACAGCATCGTCGGACGGTCCCTGTTCGAGGTGTTTCCGGACAATCCGGATGAGCCACTCGCCGACGGCGTGAGCAACCTTTACGCCTCGCTCCGCACAGTGGCGCAGACCGGGCAACCCCATGCGATGGCCGTCCAGCGCTATGACATCCGCGATGCCGACGGCACGTTCGTGGAACGACATTGGCAGCCCATCAATTCCCCGATCCGCGACGGGGACGGAAGGCTGGCCTTCCTGCTGCACCACGTCGAGACGTGACTGATCAGGTCGCCCGTCCGGAATGAGCGGCACGCCCGTTTGCGGCAAGGTCGCCCCTCTCCTCTCCGAGCAGCTTGCCGGTGAGGGTGTTGACGAAGTGGACCGAGCCGCAGGCCAGGCACGTCACCGAAACATGGGAGTTCCTCGCCTCCGAGCTGTCGTCACAGGGACCCGGAAGCAGGTGTTGCACGTTCATTCCCGTGCGGGGACACCTGAAGAGGATGTTGCGCTCCATGGCGAGATCGTGCGCCTTGGCAGCCTAAGGCGAAATTGCGGACCACTACGTAAGGGCGAAGCCGGATTGCTGAAACATCTTTCATGGGGCCCGCCGCAAGCCCCCTACACCTTGGACAGCTATCATGCCCCGCTTCATCGTGCGCTTCATGAAGGAGCTACTTGGCGAGAGAGGGCAGACCTCGGAAGTCTGCCAAGCCACGGTCGAACTCGCTGCCCACGACGAGCTCGAAGCGGAGCGGATGGCCAAGAATCGGTCTTGCGAAATTCACCGGACGGACGACTGGGCGCTACATGCCGACCGAGTGAAGGTGGATCCGGCCGATTTCCCCTCCTGATCTTCGCCGTTGGTTCCGACCTGCCACGACGGTCGTCGATTCGCTCCCTACCCAGTCTGTTTCCATCTCAGCCCGGAGGCCCCATATGCCAAAAGCGTTCAACTTGCTGGTGATCACCATTTTCGAGTTCGCGTTCGTCGGAGGCGCGGCCGCGGCCGACGCCGTCCATGGCAAGGACATCGCCACGCGCTGGTGCACAAGCTGTCATCTCGTCGAAAGCGGGCAGACGAACGCGACCGATCAGGCGCCGCCGTTTGCATACCTGGCGAAGACGCCCGACTTCGATCAGAACAGGCTCGCCTTTCTGCTGCTGATGCCGCATCCGAACATGCCGAACCTTTCCTTGAATAGGACGGAAATATCCGATTTGGCGGAGTATATCCGCTCGCTCAAATGAAGAGACGGAGCGGCCATGGCGCTCCTTCGGAGCCCTCGGTCGATTTGCGTCGGATCCACCCAGAAGGAGAGCCCCGATGTCTGCCGACATTCACACCGACGACCTCTCCGCTGTCGTGCGCTACGCGCTCGAAACAACTCGCGCGACCACGCGCTGTCCATTCCGCCATGAGGTGATCATCCGGGTGGGCGACGACGCGGCGGAGAGCCACGCCTTGGAACGCGACAAGAGGGTCGTCGAGAGCGACGGCACCCCTGGGACGGCGATGCGCTGAGACAGGAAATCGGACACCAGCTTGCCTCTGCGGTGGACGGCTGATGCCCGCGCTGAGAGGCCGCCTGAGACTAGGCGGGCGCAACAGCAAGCTCCGTACTCAGCGCGAGTTTGAAGTTCTGAGCGTCCAGGAGGCAAGACCACGACTCAACAAGTCGGCGCGGATTCCGTCGAGGCTCGATCAAGTCGCCGACCCTTCCGGAACTATGAGTACGTGCTGCTTGAGGATCAGAACCTGCTGCTGATCAGCCCGCAGGTAGGACCATCGCCGACGTGATCCACCTGGACCGCCATCTCTGAATATGAAAGTCGGAGATCAGCCGCACGGACTGGCGGAGAGCGAACGCAGCCAAGCCAATCTCGAGATCGCCCTCTCCGCCAGCCGCTGCAGCTTCTCGACACGTGCCGCGTCGTCTGAACGCTCCGCGCCCTCGAGATAAGCTTCAACCAAAGCTTCCGCGATCTGCGCCGAGTCCTTCCGCTCCATATCCTCGCGGAAGTCTCCGAAATCGCTGGTCTCGCTAGCCATCTGCATCGTCTCGTCGAGGAGCTCGCCCGTGCGCCTCGCCGCCGGCCCTTTCAGGTTTTGCTGGAGATCGGCGAGCTGCTCGGCGAGGCGGAGCTCGAGCCTTCGCGCATCGACCGCGGAAGCCGCGACGCCCTGCATCCGATCGTGTTCGCGATGGTAGGCTTTGCGCCTCTCCTTCCGCAACGTCGACACGTGACCGAGTTCTTCCTTCGCCATGGCCTCGGCGGCCTTCTTGATCTCCGGATCCTCAGAATAGGCCGCCAGGTAGGACCAGAACGCGAATGCGCGTTCCTCATTGCGGACAGCCATCGCCAATGCGCGGTACGGCGTAATCAAACGCGAGGTCTTTAACTCGGTCGCGGCCTCGGCGTCGAACGTCTCCGGCGCTTCCCAGCGCACCAGAGCAGGATCGGGCGCCTTGCCGCGCTGCGCTTGCGACCACCGCGTGACACTCTCGACATGCTCGCGCTCTGCTGCGGCGAGTTCCATGAACACCGCGCAAAGATCGGGTCTGCTCTGGCGTTTCATCTCCTCGGCGAGTTCCGCGTAATTCGTTGCGGCCTCCTGCTCCATTTCATTTGCAAGCGCGAACAGCTCGTCCAGCGAGTGCAGATGTCCCGCTGGTTCCGCCTTCAAGAGCAGTGTCCGTGACAGCAGCATGAATTTCACCTGTTTGATCCAGCGCAAACACGATCAGCATCATTCCAACTAGACAACCTGCCTTGATCGGAGTCAATTTGCGTTGGCTCGATCCGTGAATCCCGTCGGGGCCGTCAGCGGCGACACCCCAGCTCACATCCAAAATTAAGTTCAGCTTCAAACCCGTGTCCCTGGTCGGACACGCGATTTGGCTTTGAGGAGTTCTTCGTGCGAGCTGTTGCAGCTTCACACCGATTGGCCGCATGCATTCTGGCGATCTGGTTCTCGCTGTGCGCGGCGACGTGGGCGCAGGCGGCATCTGCAAGCGGTCTGTCCACCTATTTGCCGAAGATCACCCCCGCCGACTTCTTTCCTGGCGCCGATCGCTTCGGAGCTCTGCAGGGCGATCCGCCCATCGTACCCGCCTATCGCGGCGACAAGATCCAAGGCTTCGTCTACCTGAACTCTGACTTCGCGAACGCGGTCGGCTACTCCGGCAAGCCGATTCACATTCTGGTCGGGATCGATCCGAAGGGCCTGATCACGGGCGTGAAGCTCGTCGACCACAAGGAGCCGATCGTTCTGATCGGCATTCCGGAGGGCCGTATCATCGCAACCCTCAACTCGCTGATCGGCAAGGACATGAAGCCGGTCGCCAGCGGCGCGGAGAACCCGCCCAAGGTCGACATCGTGAGCGGCGCGACGGTGACCGTGTTGGTGATGAGCGACAGCATCGTGCGCTCGGCATCCAAGTTGATCCGGAGCGGTCGCGTGGGCGGCGGAGACGCCGCGATTGCATCCGCCGCCCTGCCCGCGGTCACCAAGACGCTTGACCTGGAGCACAGCGAAGTGCGCGACTGGGCGAGCCTGGTCGGCGACGGCTCGGTTCGCCGGCTTCACCTCACCATCAACGAGGTGAGCGACGCATTCGCGAATGTTGGCAAAACCGCCGCCGCCCAAAATCCGGAGCCGGGCGAACGCGCCGGAGACTTCATTGACCTCTACGCGGCGCTGGTCACCGCGCCGACAATCGGACGCAGCCTGCTGGGCGACGACGGCTATCAGCGTCTGACGGAAAGCCTCAAACCCGGGCAGCAGGCCATCGTGGTCGTCGCGAACGGCGCCTACTCCTTCAAGGGCTCGGCCTACGTCCGTGGCGGCATCTTCGACCGGATCGAGATTCTGCAGGAAGGCAACAGCACCCGCTTCCGCGACAAGAACCACACTCGGCTTGGAGGGCTCCACGCTATGGGGGCGCCGGAGTTCAAGGAAATCGGTCTGTTCGTCACGCCTCCGGAGTTCACGCTGGATCCGACGCAGCCTTGGCAACTGCAGCTCCTGGTTCAGCGGGCAGTAGGCGCCCGCGACAAGGCCTTCCTGACGTTCGATCTCAGCTACACCTTGCCCGAGCAATATCTGCGGCGGGAGCAGCGTGCCGTCACAGTTCCGGAGAGCGCACCGGCGCCCGCATCCCAGGCGGTCGCTGCGGCCACGCAACCGCCACCGGATGGAGAAGAGCCGCTCTGGGTGCGCATCTGGCGCTCGAGCACGGTCTCGATCGCCGTCACGGCCTTGATGCTGGGCGCGCTGACGCTGATCTTCTTCTTCCAGAATGTGCTGGTTCGGCGGCCCGTCCTCTACACTTGGGTGCGGCGGGCCTATCTCGCTTTCGTCCTGGTCTGGCTCGGCTGGTACGCCAACGCACAGCTCTCGGTCGTCAACGTCGTCACCTTCAGCAACGCCCTGGTGACGGGCTTCCACTGGGAGTTCTTCCTTGCGGCGCCGCTGATCTTCATCCTCTGGTCCGCCACCGCCGGCGGCCTGCTGTTCTGGGGACGCGGCCCCTTCTGCGGCTGGCTCTGCCCGTTCGGCGCGCTGCAGGAGCTCACCAACACCGTCGCAAAGTGGCTCAAGGTGCCACAAATCACGGTGCCATGGGGTCTGCATGAACGCATGTGGCCCATCAAGTACATCATCTTCCTCGGCCTGTTCGGCCTATCGCTCTACTCCGTCGACATGGCCGAACGTTTTGCCGAGGTGGAGCCGTTCAAGACCGCGATCATCCTGAAGTTTGCGCGCGGCTGGCCGTTCGTGGCCTACGCGGTGGGGCTGCTCGTCATTGGCCTATTCATCGAGCGGTTTTTCTGCCGCTACCTCTGTCCTTTGGGCGCAGCACTCGCCATCCCCGGCCGCATGCGGACCTTCGAATGGCTGCGCCGCTGGCAGGAATGCGGTTCGCCCTGTCAGCGCTGCGCCAAGGAATGCCCGGTTCAGTCGATCCACCCCGAGGGCCACATCAACGTCAATGAGTGCATCTACTGCATGCACTGCCAGGAGCTCTATTACGACGACCACCGTTGCCCGCACATGATCCAGGTGCGCCTGAAGCGCGAGAAGTTCGCGGCGATGTCCTCGCCCTCGATGCGCGGCGGCAAGGGGCCGAACACGGTCATCACTCATGCAGGCAAGCCCGTCGCGACGGGCGCCCGCAGCAATCCATCCAGTTCATAGCAGCAAGGGAGGCCAACATGGCCCATGAGGACGACAAGAATACGGTCAGCCGGCGTCAGGTAGTCGGAACGGCAGCGCTCGGCGCGGCAGGCCTCGCGGGCGGGATCGGTCTCGGCCGCACCGTCTCCCCGGAGCCGGCCGCCGCGCAGGCTCAGAAGGCCCAGCCCAAGGCGCAGCCTCAGCCTGCCGCTCCGGCCCGCATCGGCGGGCTGAAGACCGAGGTCGCCCCGGGCGAGCTCGACGAATACTACGTGTTCTTTTCCAGCGGCCAGACCGGCGAAGTCCGCATCATCGGCATGCCATCCATGCGCGAACTGATGCGCATTCCCGTCTTCAACCGCGACAGCGCCACCGGCTGGGGATTGACGAACGAGTCGCTGAAGATCCTGAACGACGGTCTCACTCAGGAAACCCGCGATCGGCTGAAGGGACGTTTGAACGGTGTCTGGCAGAACGGCGACTGCCACCACCCACACATGTCGTTCACCGACGGCACCTATGACGGCCGCTACATCTTCATCAACGACAAGGCCAACACCCGCGTTGCCCGCATCCGCACCGACATCATGAAGTGCGACAAGATCGTCGAAATACCGAACCAGTACACGGTCCACGGCATGCGGCCGCAGAAGTATCCGAAAACCGGATATGTCTTCTGCAACGGCGAATACGAAGTGCCGCTTCCGAACGACGGCAAGGTGCTCGACGATCCCTCGAAATACTTCTCGATCTTTTCCGCGGTCGACGGCGAGACCATGAAGGTCGCCTGGCAGGTCATGGTCGACGGCAATCTCGACAATTGCGACGGCGACTACCAGGGCAAATACGCCTTCTCGACCTGCTACAACTCGGAAAAGGGCGTGACGCTGGCGGAGATGACGGCGAGCGAAACGGACTGGGTCGTGATCTTCAACCTCAAGCGCATCGAGGACGCGGTCAAGAAGGGCGATTTCAAGGAGATGAGCGGCGTTCCCGTCATCGACGGCCGCAAGGGCTCACCCTACACCCGATACGTGCCGGTCTCCAACAGCCCGCACGGCATGAACACCGCCCCTGACGGGATACACATCGTCGCCAACGGCAAGCTCGCGCCGACCGTGACCGTGATGGACGTCCGCAAGTTCGACGATCTGTTTGACGACAAGGTCAAGCCGCGGGACGTCGTCGTCGCTGAGCCGGAGCTGGGACTCGGGCCCCTTCACACCGCCTTCGACGGCAAGGGTAACGCCTACACGACGCTGTTCCTCGATAGCCAGGTCTGCAAATGGAACATCGAGATGGCCAAGCGGGCCTTCAAGGGCGAGAAGGTCAACCCGATCATCCAGAAGCTCGACGTCCACTACCAGCCCGGCCACAACCACTCCTCCATGGGAGAAACCAAGGAGGCCGATGGCAAGTGGCTCATTTCGCTGAACAAGTTCTCGAAGGATCGATTCATCAATGTCGGCCCCCTCAAGCCAGAGAATGATCAGCTCATCGACATCTCCGGCGATCAGATGAGGCTCGTTCACGATGGACCGAGCTTCGCCGAACCGCATGATGCCGTGATCGTCCATCGCTCCAAGTTGGAGGGAAAGATCACAAGTATCTACAAGCGAGACGATCCGATGTTCGCGGATGCGGTCAAGCAGGCCAAGGCGGACGGGGTCACGCTCGAGAGCGATGCGAAGGTGATCCGGGACGGCAACAAAGTGCGCGTCTACATGTACTCGGCCGCTCCCGCCTACGCGCTCGACAAGTTCGAGGTCAAGCAGGGCGACGAGGTGACCGTCTACATCACCAACATCGACGACGTGGAGGACCTCACGCACGGCTTCTGCATCGTCAACTACGGCATCAACATGGAGATCGGGCCGCAGCAGACCTCGTCGGTGACGTTCATTGCCGACAAACCGGGTGTGTACTGGTACTTCTGCACCTGGTTCTGTCACGCGATGCACATGGAGATGCGGGGACGAATGTTGGTGTCGCCGCAGAACGTTTGACGATGCCCTGCGCGCGCCACCTTGCGACCATGGTGCCGGCGATCCTTGTGATCGCCGGCGTCGGTGCGCGCGCCGCTTCCGCAGAGACGTTTTCGCTGACGCCCGAGACCGGCGGACTTCAATCCGTTCTCGATGCCGCCGCCGAAGGTGACGAAGTGCGGTTGGCCCCTGGAACCTACGAAGGCCCGGTGCGCATCGCGCATCGGGTCGTCCTTTCCGGAGCGGAGGGAGCCGTCGTCGCCGGCCAGGGCAAGGGAAGCGTCATCACTGTCTCCGCGGCCGGCGCAATCGTCCGCGGACTTCAGGTCAAGGGATCGGGACGCTCGCTGGAGACGATGGATTCTGGCGTGTTCGTCGAGCAGACGGCAAAGGGCGCCGTCGTCGAGGACAACAGGATCGATGACAACCTGTTCGGCATCTATCTCCACGGTGCGTCCGACGCCATCGCCCGCCGCAACGTCATCCTCGGCCTCCGCCAGGCCCGCATGAGCGAGAGGGGCAACGGCATCACGGTCTGGAACGCCCCCGGCGCCAAGGTTCTGGACAATGATTTCCGCTACGGACGCGACGGCATCTTCGCGATCACCAGCCGCAAGAACGTCTTCAGCGGCAACCGCTTCCGTGACCTCCGTTTCGGCGTGCACAACATGTACACGGGTGAGAGCGAGGTGACGAACAACGTCTCAGAGGGGAACATCATCGGCTACGCCTTCATGTTCTCCAACCGACTTGTCGTGCGAGACAACGTGTCCGATCACGACCGCGACCGCGGAATTCTGTTCAACGCAAGCAACTACGACGACATTTCCGGCAACAGCGTTCTCGGCGGAATGCAGTCCGCCGAACGCTGGGCGACCGCCGACAACCGCGGGGCCGACGAAGGCGTGCCGCAGACGGAAGCCGCGTCGCCGCCCGTCCGCGGCCAGCGCATCGGTCCCGAGAAGTGCGTCTTCATCTACAACACCAACAAGAACCGGATCGAACGCAACTGGTTCGAGGGCTGCGAGATCGGTGTCCACTTCACCGCGGGCTCGGAGGGCAACGACATCACCGGCAACGCCTTCGTGGCCAACGCCAACCAGGTGAAGTACGTCGGCACCCGGCATCTCGATTGGTCCAAGGAGGGACGCGGCAACTATTGGAGCGACAACCCGGCCTTCGACCTCAACGGTGACGGCGTCGCGGACACGGCCTATCGGCCCAACGATCTGATCGACCGGGTACTCTGGACTGCGCCGGCGGCGAAGGTCCTGATCAACAGTCCCGCCGTGCAGGTAATCCGGTGGGCTCAGGCGCAGTTTCCGGCGCTGCTGCCAGGCGGCGTGGTCGACAGCCATCCGCTGATGTCGCCGCCCAAGCGCCGAACGGCCGAGGAGGCGCGGCGATGACCAGCACGGTACAGGTCAGCGACGTCACCAAGGAATACGGCCGGGTCTCGGCCGTACGCGGCGCTTCGTTCGCACTCCACGAGGGCGAGCTGATCGCCCTGATAGGCCACAACGGCGCTGGCAAGACCACGCTGATGAAGCTGATGCTCGGACTCATCCGGCCGACCAGCGGATCGGTCGAGGTCCTCGGCGATAATCCCGCTGCCGGAGAGTTCGCCGGCCGTCGGCAGCTCGGCTATCTGCCGGAGAACGTCTCCTTCGATCCTGCCCTGACGGCGCGCGAGACGCAGGCCTTCTACGCCAGGCTGAAGCGGGAGCCGGTCCCGAAGGCCTTGGAGTTGCTGGATGCCGTCGGACTGGGAGCCGCCAGCCGCCGCCGCGTCAGCACCTACTCGAAGGGCATGCGGCAACGGCTCGGTCTCGCGCAGGCGCTGATCGGACATCCGCGGGTGCTGCTGCTGGACGAGCCGACCACCGGCCTCGATCCGGAGCTGCGCCAGACTTTCTACGAGATCATCGAGAAACTGGCCCGCCGGGGCGCAACCGTGCTGTTGTCGTCTCACGCCCTCACCGAACTGGAGGAGCGCGCCGGCCGGGTGATCATCATGAACCGCGGGATCAAGGTCGCGGATGGATCGATCGAGGAGCTGCGCCGTCTCGCCCGCCTCCCGACCAGGATCCGGCTCAAGGTCAAGGGTTTGGCCGCGAACGAGATGCCGGCTTGGGCGCCGCCGGACGCGGACTGTCGAAGGATCAACGGTCACGTCGTCGAGATCGACGCCGCACCGGACCGGAAGATCGAGCTCCTTCACCGCGCAACGGCCGCGGGCAATTCCGTCGAGGACGTCGACGTGATCCCGCCGACCCTCGACGAACTCTACGCCCACTTCCTCAGGCAATCGGAGCAGGCGCCATGAACGTGCTCATCATCGCGAGGAAGGAAATACATCAGGCCATCCGCAATCGATGGGTGCTCGCTGCGACACTGCTCCTCGCCGGGCTGGCCCTGTCCCTGACCTTTCTCGGCAGCGCGCCGACAGGGAACGTGGGTGTTCGCGCCCTCGACGTCGTCGTCGTCAGCCTCTCGAGCCTGAGGCGCACGGAGAAAAGACCCTGGAAAGCGGGCTCGGCGAAACGCCTGCATGGTGGGCGACGATGAAGCCTCCGCAACCCGACGGCAAGGAGATCCAAAAGATAGAAATCCGCCATCAAGCGCTGACGGCGGCCAAGGACGCGCTCACCATCGGACATTTGGCCGAGCTCCTTGTCGTTCATGAAAGTTACTGCGCAGGGCG
Organism: Bradyrhizobium sp. CCBAU 45384; assembly: GCF_028128665.1. Taxonomy (NCBI): domain Bacteria; kingdom Pseudomonadati; phylum Pseudomonadota; class Alphaproteobacteria; order Hyphomicrobiales; family Nitrobacteraceae; genus Bradyrhizobium; species Bradyrhizobium sp. CCBAU 45384. Next base: position 164,492 of record NZ_LBIZ01000105.1, on the reverse strand, counting down.
CGAAGGCAACGAGAAAATTTCGCCAGGTGTGCGTTACGGCATCTGGTGGCTGGCATTGACCGCCAACCGCCGGTTCACGGCAACAAGACTGAGCCGCTCGTCGCTCAAATGGCCCGATGAATGGAATCCCTACTCCACCCCTGACCAACCCTGGGGCGTTGCCGAATGGCCGCCTGAGTTCGTCAAGGCCAAGCTCCCGTTCATGCTTCCCATCCCACCAATCGGCATTCACATCGCTTGCTGTTGCATGTGGGATTGGGAGGCAATGGTAACGAAAAAAAGGGGTTTCAAGAGGGCAACCCAATGGGTCTTTGCATCGACCAGACGAAAGGCTCGCCGCGGCCATCCGGAGAATCCTGATCCAGGGATTTATCCGAACAGCCTAAACGCCCACCTTCGGGCACTACGTGGCCGAAAAAAGAGCGGCAAGAACAGGACGGACCTGCTCACGGACCTGCCGGACTTCTGGCCTCACCTGATCCGGTCGATAACGACGAACTTCTTCGCGCAGCATCGCAAGACGCTTCCCGCGGCAGCCGCATCCGCAATGCTCGGCCATGTGCTGCCGAGCGATCGAGAAATCGATTGGCGGCAGATGTCGAAGACGACGCTCGACTATTACCTTACGGCTCAGCACATGGACTTGAAGCGCGAAGCTATGAAGCTCTGGAGCGAGAAGCTAATGCAAGCCTACTATGAGGCCGGTGGTACACTTCCGATCCGGAGCGAGCCACGAATTCAGATTAACGACGGCTTGCCGAGAGTCCCCTCCGCGGCGCCTCGTTCACCGGTCCATGAGTCCTCCTTCGTTCCCACGGGAACGGAAAAGGACTAGCGAGGCACAGATTTCAGATATTCCCTGCCCCACATTTCCGATCGACTGAACCCGCGGGCACAAATGAGAGTAACAATTCAAGCATCGCTTTGCAGTCAAACGGCACTTCGCGTGCCGAATGCAGTCGTCTTCAGCGATAGGGCTTCTGCTCGAAGATCGGCCAATATCGCTCCGCGAACTTGCGGTCGAAACCACTGTTATGCGCGATCGTGATGACCGCGTCGTCGACGAATGCGGAGACGGCGGCATCGTCGATCCGCTGGCCGGCGACCATCTCGTCGGTGATGCCAGTGATCGCGGTTATCTCGGGCGGGATGGGAGCGGACGGCTCGTTGAAGGCGGCAAACGTGTCCCTGACGCCGACAATCCTCCCCTCGGCCGTGTAGTCGAATTTGACCATGCCGAGCGCGATGATCTCGTCCTTGCGATCATCGAGGCCGGTCGTCTCTGTGTCGAGCAGGATGCCGGTCCTGGTCTCCTGCTCCGCTGGCCGGGACGGTATGCGCGGGACCAGGCGGCGCAGCACCCGATAGTCCGACGATCGGCTGAGTGCCTCGGCCATGGCCGCGAGATCGGTCGTTTGCTGAAGCATCGATTCTCGAGGGATAGCGCTGTTCGCTTACCGGTGTGGCACAATACGGGCCCGCGAGGTATCCGAGATTCAAGCGATTCACGGCGTTTTCAGGAGCGTAGATGTTGTTCGGTCGGATTGCAGGCGCCGCAGCATCGGCTTCGCGGCTCGGCGGCGGGCCGGAGTTCGGACCGTCTCCCAGGGTTGGGAACACGGGCCAGCCCTCCTGCGTAGCGTCATTGTTCACGACAGGCTGAGCGAGCGGATCGATGGCGAGAAAACTAAAAACCTACATCACGTCGCTGGGCTTCTACGACCAGGCCGTCGCGGCGCCGTCGATGAAGGCGGCGCTGGAGGCCTGGGGCGCCAGCAGCAACCTCTTCCACCAAGGCGCCGCGCGGGAGACGGACGACCCTGACATCGTCGCCGTCACGATGGCGAAGCCGGGCGTGGTGCTGCGGCGTCCGGTCGGCTCGACTGGCAGATTCACCGAGCACGCCGAACTGCCGACCGACCTGGCAGAAGAGGAAGGCGCCAAGCGCCCCAAGCGGGGTCAGGCCAAGCCTGCGAAACGCCCGGCCAAGGTCGACGACGAGGCCGCCCGCAAAGCAGCGCAGGATTTCGAGAAGGAGCAGCGCCGACGGGACGCCGAGCGACGCAAGGAGGAGGCCGCTCGCGAGAGGGACCGCGCCCGCCGCGACAAGGCTATCGCCAAGGCGCGGGCCGATCTCGAGAAGGCGGAGCGGGCGCACGAGGCGAGGGTAAGCAATATCGAAGCCGAGCGGGCCGCGCTCGACGAGCGCGCCGAGGCCGAGGACGCGCGCTGGGAGCGGGAGCGCGAGAAGCTGCAGACGGCTCTCCGGCGGGCGCGAGATTAGGGCGCGCTGGCCCCCGGGCTCAGAACGGCTCGGCTCCCAGGCCGGGGCCGAAGGCCATGGCCGCCAGCAATGACGGCAGCAGGCCGGCACCGCAGAAGATCGCGATGATCTTCAGCTCCTCGGTGCCGACTTCCGCGTGGGCCGCACACGAGAACGCTTTGGCCAAGCTGGCAAGCATCAGTCTTCTCCGAAGAACGGGAGAGGACACCGTAGCTGGATGGGTCTTGGCGCCGTGTGAACTGGGTCTCACATGCTGCGCGATTTGACTCGCGGATTTGGCGCGGACGGCCAGCAACTGCAGTGAGCAGCGGTCGTTATCTCCCATGGAGAATGAGAGAGCCAAATTGCTGGCCCAGGCCGAACGGTGCCGGAGGCTTTGCCTCCATCACGGATCCGGACACGGTCGAGCGTCTCACCGGTCTTGCCGAGGAATGCGAGAGGCGCGCCGCCGAGATCACTTCCCAAGGCGAAGAGGGCGATCAGTGAGGTTCGCTTGAAGATCTATCAGGCCTCGCCAGAGCCTGAGAACAGCACCGTCGGAGGCGTCGCCCGCGATGGCGGGATCGACCTTCCGCCCGAGGTTCCGGGTCTGCTCCTGAGATCGTATCGCTGGGCCAGGTCGAGCAGTCGTCGCCTGGTGAACGGATCCGCGTTCTCGGCCAGATCGCGCGCCCGCTGCGCGAAGCTCCTGTAGAACTCTTCCACGACGCCCCCCCCGCAACATCACTGAAAGCCGAATTTCAACGCGGGGTGGCCGTCGCGTCAAGAGATCTGACGCAGTCGGATAGCTTCCTGCGATCCGCTTGCGCTCTCCTCACGTCGGGAACTAAGCTGCCTGAGGCAGGGGGCCAATGCGATGGCGGTGCTTTTTCAGGTTCGAAAGCCGTGTCCGACGTGCGGCAAGCCTGATGACAGTCGTCCCCGAAAATCCCGCGCACGCCCGGCCGCGCTACGTCTGCCTGTCTTGCGAGGACGATCCGCTGCGCAACCCCGCCGCGCGGAAATGGGCGGAAAGTCCGCTGCGGCCGCCGGCCAAGTAGCCAAAACAGAGATCGGCCCCGGCAACCATATCGCTGCCGAGGCCGATCTTGCTCTCAAACTGTCCAAATGCTTTCGCGGTTCAACCCGCAGTCCCGGGCTTCGTTCCCTCGAACGTGCCCACGGGTCGCTCTCGGAGCCGACGCCGTAACTGCGGTCGCAAAGATAGAGCGGAGCCCGGAGTGCCTAGGAGTCCGGGTCTCCGCAACCGTAACAGCACCGGAGCGCGCTCTTGCCGCTCGGTACGAAAGCAACTCTACGCCTGTGAGCGGGGTTCGCTTTGAGCCACCTCAACTTCGCGTGGCTGCGGCGATGGCGCCGTTCCGCAACGCGTCACGCTGGCGGCAGAGGTCTTCGAGCTTCGCCCGCATGCGCGTCGGCAAGAGCTCGGCGGATGCCGTAGGGACGGCGGCGCGCTGCAGCATCAGGATCTCGCGCTCCTGTGCGCGGAGCTGTCCTCGCGATCAACACGCTGGCACCCTATATGCTGACGGCGCTGATCGAGCGCCCCGATCGACTGGTGTACCTCAGTAGCGGCCTGCATCGCGGCGGCGAGGGCTCCCTCGCCGACCTCGACTGGACGAAGCGCACCTGGGATCCCGCGAAGGCCTATGCCGAGAGCAAGCTTCACGCCGTGGCGTTGGCTTTCGCACTGGCGCGCCGCTGGCCAAATGTCCTGAGCAATGCCGTCGATCCCGGCTGGGTGCGCACGAAGATGGGCGGGCCCAGCGCGCCGGTCGACATCGAGACCGGCCGCCGAACCCAGGCTTGGCTGGCCGTAAGCGATGATCCGGCAGCCAGGGTGAGCAGCCGGTACTGGCATCACCTCCGGCAGGAGCAGCCGGCCCGCGAAGCCGCCGATCGTGAATTCCAGGACTTGCTCGTCGCGAAGCTGGGCGAGCTGACCGGCGTCGCGCTTCCTCCGGATTAGGGATCAAGGCCGGGCCTCAAACGTCCGAGCGCGATCCTCCGGATTCTTACGGCCCCTGCCGCCATCTATCGTTTACGCACTGCTGGTACGATATCTACCGCATGGGCAACGACTTCGATCCTCAAAAACAGGCTGAGGCGGCGCTGAAGGAGGCCGTCAATGCCGATGGTTTCGAACGGCAGCGCTGGATCCGGGTCGCGCAGGCCTGGCTCGAGCTCGCTCGGCCGCATCCCCGATACACCTCTCCTGCCGCGAGGTAGGTCGTCGCTTTCGATAACTCAGCGGAAGTCCCGCTTGTTCATCTAGCTTGCCGGCGGGAACGATTTTCACGCGAAGCCGGTCGCAGCTTCGTTGAACCCCTTCGGCCACGTAGCAGAGGAAAAATAATCGCGGAGGCCTGTCACACCGGCGCCCCCTGCTTCGTCATTGTCTTGACGAATGACACGCATCTTCCGTTACCCCGAAATCGGGTAGCCAAGATGCATCAGATAATTTTCGCTGAGGTGCTGGAATGGCAAGCGATCGCGTGACCGTGACCGTAGAGGAGACTGTTGCTGACGTGCGCCTCAATCGTCCCGAAAAGATGAATGCTCTGGATCCTCCGATGTTTGAGGCCTTGGCGGCGGTCGGTGATCGGCTCAGTCACGACACAAAAATTCGAGCGATCGTGCTATCCGGCGAAGGACGCGCTTTTTGTGCTGGCCTGGACGTCGAGCGGCTCGATGCAATCTCTCGCGGCGAAAGTCTGTTGCCGTTTGCGGATCTTACCCTAGCTTCCCATGGAATTGCCAATTGGGCGCAGCATGTCGTCTGGTTATGGCGGCAGCTTCCCGTGCCCGTGATAGCGGCGGTCCATGGCTTGGCGTTCGGGGGCGGTTTTCAGATCGCGCTCGGAGCGGACATTCGCTATGTCGCACCGGGAACCAAACTGGCAGTGCTCGAGTCGAAATGGGGCTTGGTGCCGGATATGTCGGGCACGCAACTGATGCGTCACCTTGCGTCCGAAGATGTCGTTAGGGAGCTGACCTATACCGGTCGGATCTTCAGTCCCGAGGAGGCTCTGTCTTACAGGCTGATCACGCGCGTGGTTGACCAACCTTATAGCGCCGCGATGAAGACCGCGCGCGACATCGCCTCTCAGAATCCTTTCGCAATTCGCGCCGCAAAACGACTTTTGAACGAAGCGGTTGCTTGCGACGCAGCAACGGGTCTCGCGAGCGAAAGACGGGAGCAACAGGCGCTGATCGGCTCTCCAAACCATATTGAGGCCGTTGCGGCGAACGTCGCCGGTCGGGCAGCGGAATTTGCAGATCCGGAGCCGGCGCTCGCGCGGCACGATGATCAGGCAGGCCGGCCTCGGCAAGTTTCGACGGTCTGATCAGCGCGCCAGCTACAGGACCGAAAAGCCGCGCAATGCGGGCGCTGGTTTTTTAAAGGCAGGATCAGTTCAATGGAGCCGACAATCAAAGTCGCCGTCGTCTATCCTAGCGGTTTCGGCCACACGAAAAGGCAAGCGGAAGCAGTGCGAGACGGAGCTGCAGAAGTTCGGGGCGTCGACGCACTGCTAATGGATGTCACCGAAGCACAGCAACGGTGGAGTGACCTTGAAGCTTGCGAGGCCATCGTCTTCGGTGCGCCAACCTACATGGGCAGTGCGTCCGCGGAATTCAAAGCATTTCAGGACGCCACGTCCCGGCCAGTCATGGCCAACGGATTCGCCTGGTCAGGCAAACTTGCCGCTGGCTTTACAAATTCAGGCGCGCGTTCCGGAGACAAGCTTTCGAGCCTTGTCCAGATGTCGCTGTTTGCCGCTCAGCATGGAATGCATTGGATAAATCTGGGGCTTCCTCCCGCCAACAACTCCTCGAAGGGGTCGGACGAAGATTGGAACCGACTTGGCATTTGGCTTGGAGCGGGAGCCCAGTCCAATGTGGACCAGAGCGCAGATCTGGCTCCTCCCCAATCGGACCTGGAGACGACCAGGTTCCTTGGCCATCGAGTAGCTGAAACGGCCCGCCAGTTCGCTCGGGGAAGGTCACTCATTGAAACGGCTCGAATTCAGCCCGATACGCGTTAGCCTTGTTGCAATCGCGACTCGCTGCCGAGAGGCGAGAGCGTTGCCGAAAGCCAAAAGCGGGGCCGCAAGTTCCGCATGGTTTGCACCTCAGCAACTGGTCCCGTCGGGAAGGCCCAACGGCCATGTCACGAACCCTCGCCGTCCCTCGTCTCTTTGTGGTCAACCGTAAGGAGGCCGCCAAATGTCACCCCGCATCAATCTTGCAAGCCCCAACGAAGGCATCGAGGCCATGCGCGCCGCTAATCACTGGGCGGCGAGCCTTCTCGATCCAAAGCTGGTCGCACTGGTCAAGGTGAGAGCCTCCCAGATCAACGGGTGCAATTTCTGTCTGCACATGCACAGCGCCGAGGCGTTCAAGCACGGCGAAGGTCCTACCCGGCTGCTCCTTTTGGACGCTTGGCGCGAGTCGGCGCTGTTCTCGGATCGGGAGCGAGCGGCGCTGGCGTGGACCGAAAGTTTGACGCGGATTGCAGAAACTCATGCTCCCGACGATGTGTTCGAAGAAGTTCGACGACATTTCTCCCAGGACGAGATCACCGCGCTTTCCGTTGCAATCGCGCTGATCAATGCCTTCAACCGCCTTGCTATCGGAGCGCGTGCCCAACATCCGGACGAACGCACGGCCAGCTAACCATTCAGCGCGGTCTTCCTCTGGAGAGCACCATGACGGATGCCTTGCAAGACCACAGGTTGCCGGAAGAGGGCGGGCACAGGCCCGCGGACCAGTTTGAAAAGCACCGCCGCTATTTGACCGGTTTGGCGTACCGCATGCTCGGTTCAATGACTGAGGCCGAGGACGCTGTGCAGGAGGCCTACCTCCGATGGCACGGAACCGATAGGGCGCGGGTCGAATCCCCGCGGGCGTTCCTCGCCAAGATCGTCACGCGCATCTGCCTTGATCAGATGAAGTCCGCCCGCGCGAAGCGTGAGACCTATGTCGGCCCATGGTTGCCAGAACCGGTGCTGGACGCCGAGACCTTGGGCGCCGAGACGGCAAGCGACTATGCAACTGATTTGTCCGTCGGATTGATGTTGGCGTTGGAACGGCTTTCCCCCCTCGAACGAGCCGCGTTCCTGTTGCACGACGTCTTCGATGTCGAATTCGAGGAGGTCGCACGGCTGCTCGGACGCAATCAAGCGGCTTGCCGGCAATTGGCGGCGAGGGGGCGCGCCCACATCAGAGAATCGCGACCGAGATTCCGGGTTCAAGCCGATAAAGGGAGCGAAATCCTCCAAGCGTTTATGACAGCCTATCGGACCGGCAACGTCGACGGCTTGGCGAGCATCCTCTCAGAGGACGCCGTGTTGTACACCGACGGAGGCGGCAAGCGGCGAGCCGCTCTCAACCCGATCGTGGGGCGTGCCAAGATCCTGGCGCTCCTAGTGGGCCTGGCGCGCAAGCGCGCGCAGCCCGTTGTCGACCTGGGTCCTGCGACTATCAACGGGCTCCCGGGATGCCTGGCGACCCTCGCGAATGGCGAAATTCTTACCATCGCCCTGGAGGTTGCCAACGACAGGATCGGAAGGGTCTATGTGGTGAGGAATCCGGACAAGCTGAGACATATTTCCGAAAGGACGCGCGCTGGGGTTCCCGGAACAGGACTAACCGACCCGTGAGCAAGCCGTTGGCCAGGCGATGTCGGACCGATGTGTGCAAATCGCCACTATCGTTCCCCGCCGCGGGGGAGTGATCAGCCTTGAGGAAATTGGACGATGCAAGATCGCTGGTTCAGCAACACGCCTTCGCTCACCCTGGTCCTCGCCGCAGGCTTGGGCACGGCTGCGTTTATTGCCCTGGCCATTCTCGGGTGGGGTGGGACGCGCCCGTTCTTTTCGCATTCGCCACTCACGGCGCTGACAGTGGTCACGGTCTTACTGACGGTTGCGTCCATGTTCACCGCCGGAAATCTAAGCTCAGGCGTGCGTGAGGATCGGTCGAACCGCTGGGTCCTTGCCGCTTTCGTAGCTATTGGTGTTCTGATCGGTTGGCTTCCGGCTTTCACCGATCGAACAGACTTGGGGACGATCGATGGCAACGCAACGCGTTGGTCTGGCGTCGTTATCTATACGATCGGGGGTGTGCTGCGGCTCTGGCCCGTATTCGTGCTTGGCAATCGTTTCAGCGGGCTTGTCGCGATACAGCCCGAACATCGCCTCGTCACCACTGGGCCGTATCGCCGGATCCGCCATCCGAGTTATCTCGGCATGCTCATATGTATCCTGGGCTGGGCGCTGGCTTTCCGCTCGCTTGCGGGAGTTTTTCTGGCAGCCGCGACAGTCGTGCCGGTGGTCGCACGGATGAATGCCGAAGAAGCGCTGCTGATCGGCGCGTTCGGCGACGAGTACCGAAGCTATCGAGATCGCACTGCGCGTCTTTTGCCTGGCATCTATTAAATTAAAGACAAGATCGCGCAGCCGCGCCACATCAGGGAGTGTGTGTCATGGAGCTTGTGTCCCCCGACCGCGTCATGCGGCTCGATCCAGTTTTCGGAGCCATGGGACTTGAGGCTGCCCGCAGCATCTGGTCGCCATCGCAACTCTCAATGCGCGAGAAGGCCTGCCTGCTTCTTGCCGGAGATGTTGCGGTACGGGAGCTTGGTCTTCCGTTTGAGCTCCACGTCGGGATGGCATTGAGCAAGGCCGATATGTCTGTGGAAGCCGTGCGTGAACTCTTGCGTCATGTCGCGCCAGCGGCCGGCCTCAATCCGACCTCAAGGGCATTCGAGCGATTGGCGGACGTCCTCGTCGAGCTTGGCCATAGACCCGAGAGTAATGCAGTGCGCACTTCGACGCCTCATCCGGCAGCGCCCTATCCAGCAGATGCTCTCGGCGCCCTCCGAGCTGCCGATCCCAAACTTGCGTTGGCCATCGAAAGGCAATCGTCTGAGCTTTGGGCACGGCCCGGGCTGAGTCACCGCGAGCGGCTATTTGCGAGTCTGGCGATTGATATCGCGAGCGGCGCGCTCGGACGAGCCTTTGCCGCGCACGCGCGCATGGCGCTTGGCGCAGGCATCACTGTGGCCGAGATGCACGAGGCTCTGCGCGTGCTGGCCGAATACTCGACGGTGAGGGCATGGGAAGCCACCCTTGTTCTCGAGAGCGCGTTACGATCCGCTCCAACCTCTCGGGGCGGCCTGGTGGCGCGCGGTGAAAGGGGTCGCGAACCGCGCACGGTTGAAAGCTCGGTCGAAGTTGAAAGATACGAGAGGTCGGTCGTGAACGAGGCTGACGCGAGCGGCCTTTCCATCGTCGAGACACGTCTCGTCGAGAAGTTTACTGGCGGCATTGTCGGCGAGGGCAAAGCCACGCATCTCAGGCTCGAACGCGCCGACGGGACCGGCACTTTGATCTGCTACGAGCGCATCGTCGGCTCAGTAGCGGGACTAACGGGATCGTTCCTTCTTAAGGCCGAGGGAGCCATGGAGCCCGGCCCCGTCGTCCATGGCAGGTGGGAGATTGTGGACCGGTCCGGAACAGCCGAACTCCAAGGCCTCAATGGTCATGCGGAGTTTTCGGCCGACCGCGACGAAGCGTCTCCAACGGGGTGGCGCGCTAGGACCTCTTTGATGTACTGGCTCGAGCCATTACTGACATCATAACTTTCTCATGAAACAAAGATGCTTCAAGGGATAGCTGATGGGATCTGGATCTCGGAGGGCACAGACGTGTCCTTCCACGGATTTCCTTATCCGACCCGGATGGTGATCGTCAGGCTTTCTGACGGCGGCATCTGGGCTTGGTCCCCGATCGACCTCAATGACGAGCTGCGCGCCGAGCTCGCTCGCCTTGGTCCCGTATGTCATCTCGTCAGCCCGAACAAGCTTCACCACCTCTTCCTGTCTCGCTGGCAGGAAAGCTTTCCGCAAGCGAATCTGTGGGGTCCGGCGTCGACGATTGGCAAACGGCCCGACCTGACTTTCGAAGCTGCTCTTTCAGATGAGGCGCCAGCGGCGTGGAGGCGTGACATCGATCAAGCCTGGTTCCGCGGCTCGCCGCTACTGGACGAGATCGCGTTCTTCCACAAGGCATCACGTATCGCGATCTTCGGCGACCTCGTTCAGGCCTTCGACGAGGACTATCTTCGCGTGAAATGGAAGCCATGGCAGCGATGGCTGGCGCGACTTTCTGGCATCACGGCACTTGCCGGGGCTCGTGCGCCACTCGACCTCCGTCTATCCTTTATCGATCGCCGCTCTGCGCGCAAGGCGCGTGCCAAGGTACTGAATTGGCAGCCAGAGCGTGTCGTGATGGCGCACGGGCAGTGGCAATCACACGATGGAGCGGCTTTTCTCGCGCGATCGCTCTCGTGGCTGGGATGAGGATTCTAGAACGAGGCCCCCTCGGCGGGCGACCTCGTTCATTGGATCCGCATCGGAACGAAAGAAGGCGCCTCGGGTTGCTGGTTCGAAGTTCGCTCGGCTTGAAAGTGCCGATCGGTTATCGCGACCCGTCGATCTCGTATCGTTTGACGATATCGATCGTCGAGCTTGCAAGCAGAGCGTCAGCCCCGCCATCGGCTGGCGGATAGATGAGTTTCGTGTTGATCTTCTGCTTGAGCGCCTTGGCTTCGCTGCCGGTGAGCTCGACTCGTCGATCCCAACCCTGTGTCCTGACTGCACCCGACCTGCCGAGGTCCAGACAGGTGACATAGTTCGGTTGAGAGTACGGCACACAGGGCATCCCGAGCAGGTCCCGGGCGGCGTTCTCTCCGGCCACCCGGCCGATCTGCAGGGCGTGCTGGCAAGATTGCAGCGCCCGGTGTCCATCGCCAGTGTCCGCCGCCGCAGCATCGCCAGCGACGAAGACCTCGGGCGCGGCGGGCGCCCTGAGGTCCGCACCCACGATGATCCGGCCGAGTTGATCTCGCTCGCCCGGCACTTTGTCTGCGAATGGCGAGGCTCTCATGCCCGTCGCGAGCACGACGGCGTCGGCGGAAAGCACACTGCCGTCTGCAAAGCTCACAAGGCTTGACTCCAGCGCCGTGATTTTTGCGTTAAGTCGGAGCTCGACGCGGGCAGACTGCAAAGCATGCTCGATCTCCGACCGGGGCCCAAGCCCAAGCTCGGGTCCGACCACATCCGACCGGTCGATCAAGACGATGTGCAACCGTTCCGCAGCCTCGGTTGCGCCATGCGCCACGAGTCGATCGCGTAGCTCTAGCGACAGTTCGATGCCCGTGAAGCCCGCGCCAACGACGGCAATGGTAGGCTCCTTGACGTCGCGGGCGATCTCTTCCAGGCGTTGATCGAATTTGATCGCTTCCGCCTGGGTGTCGACTGAATGTGCCTCTGCGGCGCCAGACACGGGCGGACGGCACATGCGGCTGCCGGTGGCGACAATCAAGCGGTCGTAAGCGAGGCATTTGCGGTCGTCGATCGTTACAAGCTTCGCGGTGGTGTCCAGCCCAACCGCTTGCCCGCAGACGAAATTTACATCGACTTTGCTCAAGTGCGGGGGAATTTCGACAGCGAGCCTATCGGGCTTGGCCTCATAAAGTCTCGGCCTGATCTCCAGCTTTGGCTCCCTTGACACGAGAGTGATTTCAGCCGCGGACTTCGCAACTCGGCGGGCCGCTATGGCAGCCCAAAAGCCCGCAAAGCCGCCGCCGATAATCAGAATCCTTTTGGCCATTCTCATTCCTTTCTTCCTCCTCTCAAAAAGGTCCTATCAAGACTGGACGAATTGAGCTTACCTGCTGTGACACAGCATCGGAAAGTTTTGACCTCACGAGTTCAAGGCACGCTCATGCTTCCGGAGAAGGGATTAGAAGCCGTCCATCACAGATCCTCGCGCAGTCCCTTGAAGAAGGGGTGTCGGACCTTCCCCTCCGCCGACTTCGCCCGGTACTCGATCTCCGCGAGGAGTTTTGGTTCGACCCAGATGCCCTTGTGCGCGATCCGCTTGGCGTAGGGTTGCGTCTTCCGGATCAGCGGCTTCAGCCGCTTCTGCAGATCGGCGGCGGAGGCTTCGTCGAAGCCGTGATCGACCTTGCCGGCGTAGACCAGGTCGCCGCCCTTGTGCCGGCCGAGATAGATGCCGTCCCACTTGCCTTCATCGAGGGCGAAGCCGGCGATGGTCAGAGTCTCCCGCTGCGCGCAGGTCTTCTTGACCCGGCTATTGCCGCGGCCGCTCGCGTAGACGCTGTCGCGGACCTTAGAGACCACGCCCTCCAGCTTGAGCTTGCAGGCGTGGGCGAACATCTGGCCGCCGTCGATCTCGAAGCTCTCGCTGAACTGCACGTCGGTGCCCGCTGATCTTCTTGAGCTCGGCCTTGCGGCGGAGCAGCGGCTCCTTCCGGATGTCGCGGCCGTTGAGGTAGAGCAGGTCGAACGCAACCAGGACGATGCTGGTCGACTTGCCCTTGAGCTGTTCTGCAGCACCGAGAAGTCGGTGCTGCCGTCGGCGGCCGGCACCACGATTTCGCCGTCGATGATCGCCGAGCCGGCCTTGATGTGCCAGGCGTCGTCCGCGACTTTCCGGAAGCGCTTGGTCCAGTCGTGTCCGCGCCGGGTGAAGATCGTGACCGCCTGGTTGGACATATGCACCTGGACGCGGTAGCCGTCGAACTTGATCTCGTGAATCCACCGCGCACCGGATGGCTCCTTCTCGATCGAGGATGCCAGGGCCGGTTCGACGAAGCCGGGGAACGGCGCCTTGACGCCGATCGCCGGTTTTCCTCGCGGCGGCGCCACTCACGAACTCCACGCAACAACGCTGTGATTCAAACTGGCACAAATGGAATCGTTCCGGAACCCGCGAATCCCGTGTTGCGTTGGACCGGCGTGGATTCACGTTAGGGAGGATCAGATGGCGGCGAAGACGAAGACGGCGCGCGGGCGCAAGGCGGACCGGGCTCGCATGGCCGGCGGACAGAACTACGAGGTGCGCTACGAGGCGAAGAAAACCGGCCGGTCCGCGTCTGCGGTAAAAAAGGCGGTCAGGAAGGTCGGCAACTTGCGCAAAAAGGTGGAGAAACGTCTCGGCCGGTAGGCCCGAGATCGGGGGCGTCGAACACCTGACCGCCTAGTCAGACCCTGAAGGAAAAGCGGGTGAAGGCCGTCAGCCGCTGCACGCCAGGCTCGGACTGGCCGAGCGATAATGCTGCCGTTATTCTACTCCGAATGACGATGGCACGGAAGGGTGGCGGAAATGGAAGGACGCGAGGGGAATGGTGAGGATGTCGCCTATGACCGCGCGCTGCTTCTGCATGGCGCGAAACGTAACGAGGTACTGACCTTGGAGGAGGTCCGACGATATGGCAGCGACAGCTTCGGCGACGCCGAATACGTCAGGATCTATGGGATGCCGCCTGCGCAATGGTACGGTCGCGGCATTCGATTGCTCGGCCGAACAGCGGTGGAGTGCACGCGCGACGCGCTCGCGGATCTCATCGGGAGCGATGTCGCTTCTCTTGCCGCGAAGATGCCGTCGACGTCCGGCTTCGCCGTCATCGACCCGTTCGCCGGGTCTTGCAACACGCTCTATTGGATCCTCAGGCATCTCGTCAAAGCCGAAGGCATTGCCTTCGAGCTCGATCCTCTCGTCTATGCGCTGAGCAATCGCAACATCGCGGTTCTCGACCGGAACATCGAGTTGGTGCAGGGCGATTACCAGACGCTGCTGGAAAGCCGCCATATCCCGACGGATCGTGGCGTCGTCGTTTTTGTAGCGCCGCCGTGGGGTACCGCCCTGGATGAGCGGATCGGGCTGGATTTGCGACGGACGACGCCCCCAATCGGCGAGGTCGTCAGCCGCATCGAGCGTACATTCTCGGGACGGCCGCTTCTGTTCGCGACGCAGGTCTACGAAAAGGTAAATCCCGCGTCTCTTGCCGATCTTCGCGCGCTGGTGGATTGGTCGGAGCTTCGCATCTACCACCTGAACGATGAAGGCAGAAACCACGGCATCTTGCTCGCCACCAGGGGGTGGACCCCGTAGGCCTCTGGCAACTTCGCATGTGTCGATGTGTGCCTCCCAGAAAAGCCGCGCGAAGCTGAAGTCGAACAGGACGGGCGCGTTGGAGCGAAATGGGGCGCCTCCGTCCGCACTTGCGCGTTCCCGGTGATAGAAGGTCGGGTTGGCTGCGCCCTCCTTGGGTGCTTATGCTATACCGAGCCGGACCGAAGCTGGAGGGAATGCGATGTCTGGTCTTTCCCATTGGCAACTCGACGGCAGCGCGCCGGAGCTCTACGAACGCTATCTTGTGCCCGCGATCACCGTCAAATGGGCGGCCGATCTCGTCGAACGCGCCGGGGTGCGGGCCGAGGAGAAGGTCCTCGACGTGGCTTGCGGCACGGGGATCGTCGCCCGCCTCGCGAGCCATCGGACCGGGCGCGGCAGGGTCACCGGGCTCGATTTGAACAAAGGGATGCTGGCCGTGGCACGCACGGTTCCCGGCGGCGACGGTACGATCGAATTCATCGAAGGAAGCGCCTTGGATCTGCCGTTCGCAGCGGGCGCTTTCGATGTCGTGCTTTGTCAATTGGGTCTGCAGTTCTTTCCTGACCAGAAGAAGGCTCTGCGCGAGATGCGTCGCGTGCTGTTGCCGGGCGGGCGCCTAGCGGTGAGCGTCTACAGCCCGATCGAAAAGACTCCCGGTGCCCACGCCTTCGTGCAAGCGCTCGATCGCGTCTTCGGGAGCGAGGCCTCAAGGATCAAGCGCGGCGAGCATTCGTTCGCTGCAGCGCGCGATCTGGAGGAGCTCCTGCGTGACGCAGCGTTCGAGGACGTCAAGGTCGATACCGTCGTCCAGCGCATCGCTTTCCCGTCTGTTCTCGATTACGTGCGCTTCCAGCTTCTCGCGACGCCTATGGCAGCGCTGCTTGGTGATCGTCCGGAGTCCGAACGTCAGGCGCTGATCGACAAGGTCGCCTCGCAAGTCGCGGACGCGTCCGATCCTACGATGCTGCAAGGGGGCGAATTCTCCTTCCCGCAGGAGGCCTACGTCGGAACGGCTTCGGCTCCGGGCTGAGCCATAGCTTCAACAATCTCAGTTCGGACACTCCGGGCAGGTATCGCCGATCGAATTCAGGACGTCGCGTACCTCCGCGACGGCGTCCGCCGGCGAGACACCGGGCGGCGGTTCGCGGCGGGCCAAATCGAAGGCGCGCTCGCGGGCATGGGGATCGGCGCGGTCCTGCATCCAGCCGTGCTCCTCGCATTCGCGGATAGCGCCGGCCTCTTGCAGTACGCCGATCGCCCAGCCACGCAGCGTCCGGATCGCAGGCCGTCTTTCCTTCGTCATCAGCATCGAGATCGCTCCTGGTGCACTCCACGAATCCTTGAGGATCAGGGTGCGTTCCGCGCTGCTACCACAGCCCAGGGATTCGGAATCGCCGGCACTGGTCTTTTCCACGTGTTCCCTGCTCTACCGCTTTCGGAACAAGGGAGCCGCGGCCAGATTGAATCGAAGAGTGTGTTGCGTGGAGTTGGTCGATGAGCGCCGAGAAGCAGGTGCTGCAAGCTGTCGAGCGGGCTCAGCGATCCTGGCGCGCTACGTGGAGCCCGGCGAGCGGGATTGCGAGCGGACCATCAACGATCTTCTGGACGTGCTCGATCGCAACTAGGTTGTCGCGGCCGTCGAGGAGCTCGAAATGCGTGGAGAGGCCGTCGACGAACTCCGGCGTTTGCTTCAGCGGGGAGCGCCTCCTTGGAGTTCTCATTCGAAGAATTCAGCCGAGCCGGTTGGCGCCGTCCTCTATCAAGATCTCAGACGGCCCCCGTATCGTGTCGCTTAGACCGTCGAACAATTTTCCGCACACGGATGACTGTCTTTGTCATTCTCGACTCCGCTGAAGCATGAATCAGCAGCGACGCCGCCTAGCGACGCCCGGCAGCCTTCGAGTCTTCCTTCTGGATCTCGGTGTCCTGTCGTGCGACCCCTTTCGCAACCGGCGGTGCTCTTTGACTCCGGCTTCCGTGTTGCACGTGACTGTGCGGTTTCGCCGCAATGTCGCCGACCGGCCGGGGTCCTATATTAGCTGCGCTATGGCTTATATGATCAACATTGATACGCGCACGGCGCGTTTTGGTCTTCACGCCGGCCTCCTTCACGCAGGCGGTTAGCCGGACGGTGTGCGCGCCGTCCGGGCTCTCTTGCAGCTTTCGTGATCTCACCCGCGAGATCGTATTGAAGAAGGAGGTTTGTCATGCTGCCTCTTCCAAAAATCGCGCTCACCGCATCTGACTATCCGAGGCTCGAACAGCTCGCCCGCCTTGCCGCCCAACAAGGAGACTTGGACGGCATCTTCCTTATGGGTGAGATCAACAGGGCCGAGATCGTACCCGATGAGCCGGAGGGCATTCCCTCATTGGTGACCATAGGATCATGGGTCACCTATTCCACCAACTGGGGCGTTCCTCGGCGGACCGTCCAGCTGGTTTGGCCCGACGAGTGCCAAGCGGATCTGGCGCGCATTTCAGTTTTGACACCCCTAGGTGCGGCTTTGATTGGACTCCAGGTCGGCGATCAAATGCCATACTTCGTTGCCGGCTGTTTGAACGTCGTCAGGATTCAAAACGTGACCCAGCCAGATGCAAAGGTAGTGCCACTCGTGCGCAGGGCGGCGCGCCGGCAGAGCGGGCAGTTTGATGATGACCCAGGACCATCTGCGGCATAGGAGAGATCAATGGACAATTTCGAAGACGAGAAGAGTCCTGAACAGCAGCTTTTGCCACCGATCCGGATGACCGAGGACGAATCACGGCGTCTCAGCTCCCTGGCGGACTCGATCACGGATCTATTCCCTGGTCTTGCCCAATTCCTTTCCCGCGAGGTGGATCGTGCAACGCTGACGGAGGAGAACGACTTGGGAGGCGTAGTCCGGATGGGATCGAAAGTGAGCTATCGAGATGACGCAACGGGTGCGAGTCGGGATATCGTGCTCGTGTACCCGCACGAAGCGGACTCCGAACTCGATCGGATATCGATCTTAACGCCTGTCGGCGCGGCCCTGATCGGGCTGTCAGTGGGGCAGCGGATCGAGTTCGAGACACCCGGCAAGCGCACCAGGAGTCTGACCGTTCTGGCGGTTTCGGAATGATAGCCGGACAGATCGACCTCTGGCGTGCAGTAAGACCTGATTTTGCGGGGCTTTCTCGAAGCCGTTTTATTATGGCGGAGAGGGAAGGATTCCCGTTAAGGTTGCTGAACTCTCGTTAAAGTCAGAGATTTGTGGGAGCAGCGCTCGCACCCCCGAGCGCCATCGGGGTGATACAGCGCTATATGCGGCCAGATGTGTTGCTCGCGTGCTGGCAGCTCCATCGAACGCAAGGGGGACCGTAAGAATCCGGTCCCCCGACCGGCATCGATGGTCATCGAGAACCGGGAGCGGCCCGGAGCAACTCGCCGGTGACGGTATCGAATTTCGCCTTCACTGGGAGTCCGCTTTCACGGTCGACGATGCGGGCCTTGAAGACCCCGTCGTCCAGCTCGAAGCTGCCGAGATCGTAACCGAGAACCTCGATCTGCCGTTTGATCTGGTCCTGCGCCATCGCCCCGGTTCGCGGGGTCCGGTGGAAAGGGGTATCGGCGTCTTCGCCCAAGGCGATGCCGGTCGAAGCGGCGAACAGGGCGATGGCGGCGTAAATGACTGGCTTGCGCATTTTGATCTCTCGTTTTGGAGGCGCGGCGTCTGCCGCATGCGCAACCGTTACTCCAGCCCGGCCCTCACGACGCTGACGGCCGATGTCAGCAAATCGTCAGGCTTGCGCAACAGTCGTGGACGGCACCGCGTTTTCGGCCGTAACGCTTAACTTCTCGAGCAACGCAGGACTCGGAGCGATTGCCGCCTTCAGGCCGCCGAGCTCCGATGTGGAGAGCTCCAATCCCCACCCGTAGGCGTCCAGAACGTCTTGCGCGATGGCGAGACCTAGGCCCGCTGCGCCACCTCGCTCGTCGAGGCGGGCGCCCCGCTCGAGCACGCGCGACATCTGGTTCGGCTCGATGCCTGGGCCGTCGTCTTCGACGACGAGGGATGGCCGGCTTCCATCGGTGGCAATGCGCACGCGTCCCGCGGCGTGCCGAGCGGCGTTCTCCATCAGATTCCCGAGGACTTCCGCGAGGTCGGTTCTGTCGAAGGGGAGGCAAACACCGTCGGCGACCAAGTCTTCGAGTCTCACTCGTCCGCCGTCGGGAGTACGCGACAAAGTCGCAACGATGGATCCGACCAGCGGCTTTACGGGAGTGGATGCCGGGGCGCTACCTCTGGCGCGGCCGCGGACCCTCGCCCGGGCGAGCTCGCGGTCCACATGGCGCCCCATCGCCTCGCCGACGGCCTCGATATCCTGGGCGATGGCGCGCTCGCCCCGCTCCCGGAGGCGCGACGCATCGGCAGCAAGAGCGGCCAGGGGTGTCTTCAGCCCGTGCGCCAAGTCCGCGGCGCGTCCGCGGGACCGTTCGATTTCGCTCTCCTGCGCATCGATCAGCGCGTTGACCTCCTCCACCAGTGGCAGCACTTCGGGAGGCACCGAAGACGGCAGATGCCGGATCCGTCCAGCCCTGACATCGCCCACTCCGCGACGCAGTCCGGCCAGCGGACGCAAGCCGACGCCGATCTGGATCCACGTCGCAGCGGCCAGCACGCAGCCGAGCAGAACGAGCGCGGTGGCAAGGTCCTTGGCGAACGCCAAGGTTGCCGCCGACACCCTCGCCAAGTCCTCGGCGACGGCGAGGCGGACGATCACCGGCTTCCCGTCCGCGGAAAGCGTAACGGCGCGCTCGGCGACCAGCACGCGCTGGCCTCCCGGTCCCGACGCTTCGTGCTGATGTGTTTCGCCAGGCCCCAGCCGGTCGGCCGGGAGCGTCATGGCGGAATCCCATAGGGAGCGCGAACGCAGGACCTGCCCGCGGTCGTCGCCGACCTGCCAATAGAGCCCGGAAAGAGGATCCGCGAACCGCGGATCGACCGGCGTCTGCGTCAACACCAGCTTGCCTTGCGGGTCGACGTCGATGCCCGCGAGAAGCTGCTTTAGATGGACGTCGAGATCCCGGGCAAGGGTGCGCGAGATATGGCGTTCGAAGACCACGACGAGCGCGCCGCCGGCGACCGCAAGCGCGATCAGGATCGCGATGACCCCGCCAGCGACCAGCCGCAGCCTGAGCGAGTGGCAGTTCATGCGGGTTCCTCGGGCATCAGATAGCCGAAGCCGCGCCGCGTCTCGATGGCATCCGCACCCAGCTTCTTGCGCACGCGGCCGACGAGCACCTCGAGCGTGTTGGAGTCGTGCTCCTCGCCGTGACCGTAGACGTTCTCGTCGATCTCCTGCTGCGAGACGACCCGGCCGCGATTCCGGAGGAGATGGGCGACTAGCCTGTACTCGAGCGGCGAGAGCGCGATCGGCACGCCGCGGCGTGTCACCTTCATCTGCCGCTCGTCGAGCACGATCTCGCCGGCGGTCATGACCGAGGAGCCATATCCCGCCGAGCGCCGCACGATAGACCGCAGCCGCGCCAGCAATTCCTCCATCCGGAACGGCTTCGGCAGGTAGTCGTCGGCGCCGGCATCGATCCCGTCTACGCGCTCCGCCCAGCTACCCCGCGCCGTGAGGATGAGGACGGGCATGTGGCGTCCATTGGAGCGCCAGCGCTTCAGGACCGCGAGGCCGTCCATACCCGGCAGTCCGAGGTCGAGGATGACGGCTCCAAAATCCTCGGTGTCGCCAAGAAACCAGGCGTCCTCGCCGTTGGCGACGGTTTCGACCACGTAGCCCGAGGCTTCGAGCATGCGCGCGACGTCGGACGCGATCCTCGGGTCATCCTCGACAACAAGAACGCGCATCACTTCTCCTTTGTCCACTCGACTTCCCCGCTGTGGGCATCGACGTGGATTTCGAACAGCCGCCCCTTGTCGTCGATGACACGGAATTCGTAGGTCCAAACGCCGGCTTCCCGTTCGAGCTTCACGCCGACAACGTCGCCAGGGAGCTTGCTTTTGACGGCGTTCAGAACGTCTGCGAGCGGGCGGATCTCGCCGGCCTCGACGGCTCGTCGTGCGTCGTCGTGATCGCGGGCGAATGCCGGCGCCCCGGCGCCCGCAACCAAGATGGCGGCAGCAAGGATCAGGGTCCGAAGTCGGTGCGGGCGTAAGGCCATGAAGCAACTCGTCATCCGGAAGATATGGATGCCAGACATCACCTGACAAATAGCTGACTTGGCTCAACAGGCGTCGGTCAGCCCGCTTCTGGCAGGTTGCCCCACATCGCCGGCGCATGGTGCGGCCGGCCACCGTCAGGAGATACCTATGCGCAAGATCGCCATTCTTACCGTCGCCGCCGTGACGCTCGGGGCGGCCACCGCCCAGGCCGGCAGCCTCGGCAAGCCGTGCACGTCGGCCCCCGAGGCCCAGTGGCTGCCGATGCCGCAGTTGCAGACGAAGGTCGAGGCCCAGGGCTACAAGGTCCAGAAGGCCAAGCTCAAGAACGCCTGCGGCGAGCTCTACACGCTCGACAAGAACGGCAATCGGGTCGAGCTGTTCGTCGACCCGACCAACGGCCAGATCGTCGGCCAGATGTAGTGGTTCGCAAATGAGAACCGTGAGCAACACGATCGGAGCCGGCGGAGCGATGCCGCCGGCCATGGTCAAGGTTTGGGATCCGTTGGTCCGGATCTTCCATTGGTCGCTGGTCGCCTTTTTCGTGGGGGCCTACGCCACCGGTGACGAGATCGAGCGGGTACACGTCGCCGCCGGCTACGCCATCGCGGGCCTTCTCGCGATCCGCATCGTCTGGGGCTTCGTCGGGCCGCGGCACGCCCGATTCTCGAACTTCGTTCGTCCACCCCGCGAGGTGCTCGCCTATCTGCGCGACCTCGCTCTGCTGAGGGCGCCCCGCTACATCGGGCACAACCCCGCCGGCGGAGCCATGATCGTCGCGCTCCTCGTCGCGCTGGTCGGCACGTGCGCCACGGGCTACATGATGACGACGGACGCCTACTGGGGCTCGAAGCTGGTCGAACACATCCATGAATTCCTCGCCAACCTGACCGTCGGCCTGGTCGTGGCGCATGTCGTCGGCGTGCTGATCGCCAGCTTCGAGCATCGCGAAAACTTGGTCGCGTCCATGATTTCCGGCCGCAAGAGGGCTGCTGACTAGGCAGCCCTCACCGAACAGAACCCACCAACGTCTGATCGGGAGCCTCCCTGTGCCAGCCACCCCTCATATCGAAAAGCACTTCACATCTTCCGAAAGCGTCCGCGACGTCGTGATCGGGATGGCCGACGGCTTGACGGTGCCGTTCGCGCTGGCTGCCGGTCTTTCGGCGGCGGTGGCCAACACGGACGTCATCGTCACCGCCGGCCTGGCCGAGGTCGTCGCTGGTTCGATCGCGATGGGACTCGGCGGTTATCTCGCGGCGCGGACCGACGCCGAGCACTACGCCGCCGAGGAGCAGCGCGAGCATCACGAAATCGATCACCTGCGCGAACGGGAGATCGAGGAGGTGGAGCAGATCTTCCGCGAGTACGGTCTCCAAGGCGAGGCGCTGAACTCCGTCGTCGGCGCGATTGCGTCCAACCGGCAGCGTTGGGTCGACTTCATGATGCGCTTCGAACTGGGACTGGAACGTCCCGACCCGAAGCGGGCACCCATCAGCGCGGCCACCATCGGCGGCTCCTACGTGGTCGGCGGCCTGATTCCGCTAGTGCCGTACATGTTCACCCCGAACATCTGGACCGCCCTACGGATTTCGGTCGCCGCGACCGGTGTCGCCCTGCTCTGCTTCGGGGCTGTCAAAGGCCATTTCACCGGCGTCAACAAGACCAAGTCCGCGCTGCAAACGCTGCTGGTCGGAGGACTCGCGGCCGGAGCGGCATATTGGCTCGCGCACCTGTGTCGGTTAGAGCCCAGAAGGGCTCGGCGGACTTTCGCCGCGCCCCACCCAGAGGCTTCTTGGCGGGCTTCTTCTGCGCCGCCGTGTCGGCCGCAGCGCCGCCCATGCTCTTCCGCAGCGCGTCCATCAGATCGACAACGTTCTCGCCCTCCGGCCGCTGGGTCGGATGACCTTTCCGGCGCGTTTTTGTTGATGAGTTCGACGAGCGCGCTCTCGTAGTGATCCTCGAACTTCTCCGGATCGAAGCGCCCCGCCTTCTGGTTCACGATGTGCTTGGCGAGATCGAGCATGTCCTTGGTGACCTTCACGTCCTGGATCTCGTCTACTCCTGCTCGCTCCTGACCTCGTACGGATAGCGCAGCAGCGTGCCGATCAGCCCCTTGTCGCGGGCCTCGAGCGCGATGATATGCTCGCGGTTGGTCAGCACTAGCCGAAGTCTCCGCTGCGGGCGCAGAGCTCTCCGTCCGCATCTCGCCAGGCTTCGCTTCCATGAGCTCGAGCAATGCGCGGCCCTTCTCGGTGATCCGCCAGCCGCCATTCAGACGCTCGACTAGACCTTGCCAGAAGATGTCGAGAGTGGGCACGCGAGCCGCAAGGCGCTTTGTCCGCTCGGCCCAGTCGCGCCCGCTCGTCGCCAGAATCGCCATATCGGGCTTGAGGTCCGCCATGACGGCGATCCCGTAGGGATAGCTCACCAGGATCTTGAGCACAGTGACCTGGAAGTTCACTCCCGCCCTCCTCTGCCTATCGCGGGCTTCGACAATGATCAGACCGGGCACCGCATCAAGTACCTGAAGGTCGACGCCGACACTGGCGACGAGTTGCCCAACGAGGACATCGTCAAGGGCTACGAGCTCGACAAGGGGCAGTACATCGAGGTGACCAAAGAGGAGCTCGAGGAGATCGCGCTCGAGTCCACGCGCACCATCGAGATCGACGAGTTCGTCGACAAGACCGACATCGACCCGCGCTACCTGATCCGGCCGTACTACATCCGGCCAGACGGCAAGGTCGGCCACGACGCCTTCGCGGTGATCCGCGAGACCATCCGCGAGATGGACAAGGTCGCCATCGGCTGCCGCAGGCGTGGGCAGCCGGCTCGGCGTTTCTTTTCCTGCAAGCGATCTTGGGCCTTCAGCCCAACGCGGCAGAAGAACGGCTATACGTGGACCCTGTGCTGCCGGATTGGTTGCCCGATATCACACTCGCAGATCTTAGAATCGGGAAGCTACGGTTCGACATTCATTTTCGCCGAGAGGGAGAGGTGACACGCTGGGATGTTCTTGGAGGCGACGAGCCATCTCGTGTCGTAGGCCGAAGCTTTAGGACCGACCGATATCTGCACCCGAATGAGCAGCGCCCCTCTCGATCGGGTTAGCAGCATTCGGGACGGTTAGAGCGTCCGGTGCGTTGAGTGCGAACGTCCTCGACCCCCGTCAACGTTCTTGGCCGGAGCGAGATGAGGCTCCGATCAAGACCGGAGCGATTCGGCCGCTCACGACGCGCGCTCTCCGTTATAGAGCTGGCAAGCGTTCCAACTCCTTCGCTCAACTTCGGGACGAGGTGTCTCTAGCGGGTTCTTTTGATCATTCCTCTGGATTCAACTGCCTTCGATATTCCCGCGCGATCGTGTCGAAGCAGGTACAGGAGACCCGCT
This sequence comes from Bradyrhizobium sp. CCBAU 45384, assembly GCF_028128665.1. Classification (NCBI taxonomy): domain Bacteria; kingdom Pseudomonadati; phylum Pseudomonadota; class Alphaproteobacteria; order Hyphomicrobiales; family Nitrobacteraceae; genus Bradyrhizobium; species Bradyrhizobium sp. CCBAU 45384. The sequence continues at coordinate 140,679 of NZ_LBIZ01000105.1, read as the reverse complement.
GCAATGCCCGGGAATCGAGGATACTGACGAGGCCACGTGAGCTGTGGATCAATCCATCTTTCTCAAGCACCTCGAGACATTCGGTCACGCTGGCGCGTCGAACACCCAGCAGATGACTCAACACCTCGTGGGTGAGCGGCAACTTGTCGTCCTCAAGTGCGTTGCTGGCCACAAGCAGCCACCGCGCCAACCGTTGCTTGAGGGAATGAACGGCATTGCAGACGCCCGACTGCGACGTCTGCAGCAGCACCACGTCGATATATCTGAGAAGGATCCGCTTGAGGTTGGGGAGCTCCGGCAACATGGAAAGAAACTCGCGCGCAGACATCCGTAGCGCGGTTCCGGACACTTGCACGACGCGGCGATGAGGAGGACTTTGATCGATCTCCGTCAAGACCAGGGGAGCACCGATCATCCCCTCGGAGCCGATGAGCCAGGCCTCGACAAATCGATCGTGCTCGACCCGCGCCGAGACGGACACCAACCCGCGCTCCAGGAAGTACACGTATTCCATAGGCAACCGCCAATGATGCAGGATCTGGCGCGGGAGAATCCGCACCGCTTCAGATCTCGAGAGGACCGCCGAAAGCTCATTTTGCGGGATGAGGCGCAGAAGTCTGTTACGCACCGGAACCACATGAACTGGATTTTGACTTCCGGCTTCCATCATCTCTAACGGTTTCCCTGACGAACGACGGGAGTCCAAACAGGGACGGGCTCTCCCAAGTTCCTCGCCGCGAGGTGCGTATGATCGCGTCCAAAGTAGAGCGGTACTGAAATACCCAAGATGGATCATCGCATCATCCGGTTGCGCAACGTCTTGAAGCTCATTTGGGAAACCGCTGATGGCATCAGGGTGCATTGCGGGATCAAGAATCTCTCACGCAAGCCAGGGCCACGTCGACGCCAAACGCAGTTGGACGCCAAGATCGTCGATTTCGTCGCTGCCGCCGGGGCCGCCGGGGCTGACCTCCGAAGCATCCAGCCGGTCGTTCTCTCCGACCGGAGTGCGCCGCGCGATGTCAGCGCAATCCGCCGCCGCGGAATTCGAGAGCCGGCAGAAAGGGAAACTCGCGCCCCCCGGTACAGGGCGGACTGTCAATGCGACGGAGGATCAAGCCATGGCCTCATGCCCTTCGCCCCTGTTCGACGCTTGTTCGCCGAAGCGGAGGGCCGTGCGCACCAGCGCAATATGACTGAGCGCCTGAGGAAAGTTGCCGGCAAGCCGTTCTGCACGTACATCGTATTCTTCCGACAGCAAGCCGAGATCGTTTGCCGCATCGAGAAGCCGTCCAAAGGTCCTCTCCGCCTCGCCCCTCCTGCCCTGCATCAGTTGACAGTCAGCAAGCCAGCCGCTGCAAGCCAGGAAAGCGGCTTCCCTGGCCTCGTGCCTAGGTCCCCAGCGGTGAACATAACCGTCGTGAACCAGCTCGCGCTCGATCGTGGCGACGGTCTTGCAAATGCGTGCATCCGTCACCGGTAGGAAGCCGACAAGGGGGAGATTCAGCAGGCTCGCATCGACCTTATCGCTGCCGTAGAACGCGACAAACGTGCCGAGCGATGGATCGAACGCGCGATCGCAGATTTCGCGATGCATCCTGTCTCTCAGCGCGCGCATCCGATCGATTTGGCCCTGGTCCGACTGAGAATGGAGGTCTTGGCGCCTGGCGAAACGATCAACGGCCGCCCAGGCGGAGACCTTCGAATAGGTGTAGTGACGTGGTTTTCCCCTGAGCTCCCAGAGCCCATGATCCGGAAGGTCCCAAACCCGCTCGACGTGTTCGACCATGGACGTGATCAGCGCGATCTCCCGCTCGGAAGGGCTGATCCCTGCCTTGGCGGCGGCGGAAACGGAATCCACCAGCTCCCCATAGACGTCGAGCTGGAATTGAGAGGCGGCCGCGTTGCCGATGCGGACCGGTTCAGCCCAATTGAATCCCGGCAGCCAGGATGCAACCCATTCCTCAAGACGTCTTGAACCGTCGACGCGGTACATGATCCGCATCTTGTCCGGCTCGCCGCCCGCCGCTCTGAGAAGCCAGTCACGAAAGGACTTGGCTTCCTCATGGTAGCCGGCGTCCAGAAGAGCGCTCAGAGTGAAGGTCGCGTCGCGAAGCCAGCAATAGCGGTAGTCCCAATTCATGTCGCCCGCCATGGCCTCCGGAAGAGAAGTCGTCGGTGCGGCGATGATGCCGCCGGAGGGGCGGAAGATCATGGCTTTCAAGGTAAGAAGAGAGCGCCGAACTGCCTCCTGCCATTTCGTCTTAATCCGGAACTGTTCGATCCAGGAGCGCCAATATTGCTGAGTTGCGGACAGACTGCTTTTCGCTCCCAACGGGGGCGGCGGATCGGCGGTGGAGAGACCGTATCGCAGGCAGAAATCGACCTGCTCTCCCTCCTTGATCTCCAGCTCCGCCATGACGATGGAGCCCTCCCGTCGGAGTAGGGTTGGCGAATGCAGGACGACCAGGTCCGGTCCCACGAAAGCGACCGCGCGCTCACCTTGGACCTCGAGCGCGGGCCTCAATGATCCGTAGTCGAAGCGAAGGTCCAGCTCGCTTCGGACCTGCACCTTTCCTCGAAGGCCCTGGATCACTCTCACGACGGCGCAAGCCCCGTCGTGGACCGGCATGAAATCGACGAGTCTGATGGACCCCGAAGACGTCTCGAGCTCGGTCTCAAGGACCAGGGTATTGGCCTGGTAGCGGCGATGGATGCAACGATAGGACGTGCTCGGCGCCACCTTCCAGCGGCCATGCGCGGAGGTTCCCAACAGGGCGGCGAAGCACGCATCGGAATCGAATCGAGGCCAACACAGCCAGTCGATCGAACCGCTGCGATCGACGAGCGCCGTCGTCTGGCCGTCTCCGATCAGCCCGTAGTCTTCGATGAACCGAGGCACGATCAGCGCGCCTCGAACCGGCCGGTGCGCCGCTGCTCCGCACGCACTGCCGCCCGACTGCCACCGGGCCAGGCCCAGACAAGAAGCAGTCCCAGCACGGTACCACCCAAAAGGGTGACGGCGTACGGTGCCCAACGGTCGAGCGTACCGGGCGAGATAGGTACGGTTGTCCCGGATTCGGCGCTGAAACTGCCGCGGGTGCGGTGAAGCGAATGCACCGGCTCGTACAGATTGTCGATCCGATCGGGACCGATCGGATCGTCGGTCTGCTGGCCTCCGATGCAGACCTTCGCGAGATATCTATCTAGGAAGCTCGGCATGACCATGTTGCCCAGAATGACCTTCACGGTGCTCAACCCGATCCAGTACTCCCGGGCGGGCTTGCATACGGCCTCGAACACGGCGTCTGCGATAACCTCGGGCTCGACCACCGGGGCGACCGGCCGCGGAGCTCGCGCCATGTGCGCTCTCGCCCAGTCGAATTGCGGGGTGTTGACCGCGGGCAGTTGGAGCATGGTGAGATTGATCCGGCTCCGTTCGTGGATCAGTTCGCTGCGGAGGGAGTCCGTGAAACCTCTGATCGCATGTTTTGCTCCGCAGTAGGCTGATTGCAAAGGGATGCCCCGGTAGGACAGCGCCGACCCGATCTGAATGATCGATCCTCGATTGGCCGGCCGCATGTGACGTAGGGCGGCCATCGTGCCGTGAACGAACCCGAGGTAGGTGACCTCGGTCACGCGTCGGAATTCGTCCGCAGTGATTTTCCAAGTGGGGGAAAACACGGTCACCATGGCGTCGTTTACCCATACGTCGATGTGCCCGAAAGTTGCTGCCACTCGGTCGGCCGCGGTGAATACTGCAGCGGCGTCTGCCACATCCAAGGCCAGGACGATGGCGGTCCCTCCGAGCTTTTCGATCTCGTCCCGCACGTCCTCGAGAGCTGCCGCGTCGCGGGCCACGAGCCCCATGGAGAACCCAGCGCGGGCGAATCGATGCGCGATCGCACGTCCGACACCTGCGGAGGCCCCCGTTATCACGACCACCTTGCTTGGCTTCACCGGCAAGTCGTTCATGGCTTCGCTCCTTGGCCGATGTCCTCGAGCGCGGGAAAGGCAATGGTCGTGAGCAGCGCCATTCCCGGTTGTCGGGAGTCGAGCCTCGTATGTTGAACGATGACGGGGACATTGGCCTCGATGAGAGAGGCGTAGCTTGTGTCCCGGGGCACCGGAGCGGGATCGTCGAGATCGTTGAAGCGCATATGGAGAGTGCGTCTGGCAGGCACGGTCACCAGATACGGACCGACGGGCTCGCGGGTCTCGAAGAACAAGGTGATCTTCACCTCGGCATCCCGATCGCCCGTGTTCAGAAAGCATGCCGCTTCGTGGGAGACGAGATCATGGGCGTCGCTGACGCTGTCGCTGGGAATGTAACCTTCCGGGATGGCCCAGACCGTGCAGCCGATAACTCGCATGTCAGTTCTCCAACCTGATCAGCGCCAGTCCGCTTTGAGGATCCTTTCTCTTGCGCAGATGTGCAGGGCTCTCCTCGATGATGATCTCGAGCGTTGGGCGAACCAGGCCCGATCCCAAGTGTCCGGCCAAGGCCGTCCCGTCCCGCCGGCCGACCACCAGATGAACGTGAACGGAAGGCTCGCCCGAGGGATCCAGGACGACGTCACCGATCAGAGAAGCCACCTCGACCTGCTCTCCCACGTGGTTGCTCAAGTATTCCCTTCGTTCCCAGTCGAAGTATTTCAGGACGACCTCGCCGAAGGCGCCGATCCCGGTGATCTGCGCGGCCGATAGTCTTTGCTCTTTCGCGAAGGCGGACAGGCGCTCCATCGCCTCTTCGCCGGTCTCGAGCACCACGGCTAAGGTGCGCTGGCCTCCGCTTTCATTCAGAACTTTGTGTCTCATTTGCATTCCTCTTTCCGTTGCAGGAGACATTCGAGTCGCGCCAGAGCCGGATCTCTCCTTGACGCGCCAGAACGCGAATGCGGTCCGCGGTCCTGCACGCGATCGCCTGAATCGTCAGCGACGGGTTGGCGCCTCCGACCGTCGGAAACACCGAGCCATCACAGATCCACAAGTTCGGAATGTCCCAGCTGCGACAGTCCGCATCGACGACGCTGGTCCGGGCATCGTTCCCCATGCGCGCCGTGCCATTGAGATGACAGGTATCGTCGTCCTGGATCCAGATGTCGCTTGCGTCGACTGCCTCCAGCGCGCAGCTCATGAACTTGAGGGAGTGATCGATCAGACGCTTGTCGTTGTCGCACCAGGAATATGTGACGCGGGGAATTCGCAAGCCATACTGGTCGACCTCGTCGGCCAGGGTCACCCGATTGGATTCCTGAGGCAGCATCTCGCCGACGATCTTGAGGCCGACGACGTGATTGTAGTCTTTCATGGCCTCGACCAGGCTCTCGCCCCATAGGCCGCGAGCGCTGAACAGCGTGTTCGCCCAGAGCTGCGGTAGCGGGCCCTGGCTCATGTAGGAATAGCCGCCGAAGAAATCCTTACCCTTGTCTTCGTAGTTCCAGTGCTCGGTGATGGCGAGAGACGGCGGCCCTTTATAGGAGCGAACCTCGTGCTCCAGCCGGCCCCATACCGCCTGATTGGACTGCGCCATCAGGTTCTTTCCGACCAGGCCCGAGCTGTTGGCGAGGCCGTCCGGAAAGCGAGACGTCGCGGAATTCAGAAGAAGCCGCGGCGTTTCGATGGCATAGCCCGCGACGACGACGTTGCGTGCGCGCTGAAAGCGCCACGCGCCGTCCCGATGATAGTGAACTCCGGACACGAGCCCTGACGGCTCGACTTCGACGCGACCGACCATCGCGAGATCCCGGATTTCAGCGCCTGCGGCGATCGCACGCGGAATCCATGTGACCAGCGCGCTCTGCTTGGCGTTGGTCGAACAGCCGGTGACGCAGAAGCCGCGATAGACGCAAGGATGGGCCAGACCTCGCGGCGCCGACAGCGTCGCAAGCGGCGTCTCGGTCCATTTGATGCCCAGCGCTTCGCAACCCTTGGCCAGGGCTCGCGCCGCGCCGTTCAAGGGATGGGCGCGATAAGGGTAGCGCGGACGCGGCGGTCCCCAGGGATAGGTCACGGGTCCGGAGATCTTCAGAGCCTGCTCGACTTCGGTGTAGTAGTCCCACATGTCGCGCCAATCGAGTGGCCAGTCGGCGCCGTAGCCGAGCAGGGTGCGCGACTTGAACCATTCGGGACGGAAGCGCAGCGAGACCATTGCGAAGTGCACCGTCGAGCCGCCCACCGCCTTGCCGCTGTTATTGCTGCCGAGCTGCAGCGGATTGGCGCCGTCGACGATACGATCATCGGTCCAGTAGAGCTTGGTCTGCTCGGATTCGTCGGAGGCGAAATCCTCGAGCGGCCTGAAATAAGGGCCGGCGTCGAACGCAACGACCGAGAAGCCGTATTCGGCCAGCTTGCAGGCGAGCGTACCGCCGCCTGCGCCCGTGCCGACGATGGCGAAATCGACCGGCTCGCTCTCGCGGTATTGCCGCATCGGCATCCAGCCGCCCGGACGGAACACGTCGGGGGCCCGGCCATCGCACGCGCGGGGCACATGCAGGGGATCATCGGACACGGCGATTGCTCCGGCGTGCTGCAGCATCATTGCCGTCTTTCGCCTCGGCGGCTTCCCAGGGGTCGCGCTCGTCCATATCGAGGCGCACGTAGCCGCGTGGACTGGCAGGACCGCCCCAGCCGATCTCGCTCCACGCCGTCGGGTGAGCGTAATAGGCGAGCACGATGTCCCGTCCCATGCGATGCCTAAAGAAGGCGTCGCAGTGCAAGCTGCCCCATTCGGCCGCTTTCAATTCACCGCTTTGCGCGGCGCGGAGCAGCTTGTCCTGCAGGCCCTCTGGCAACGCTGCAAAGCGCTCGCCATACGCGGCCGAGGCCTCCGCATTCAGCGCCTTGAGGCCCAGCCGCCATGCATCACCGTCTCGGGGCACGCCGGGCCGGCGAAAGCCGTCCATGATCTGCGCGTCCAGCTTGCGATCGACCAGCGCGGCGATCGGCACCGGCGGACGATCGGGCGGCTGCGGAACGATGCGATCTGCGATCGCCACGACGGTGTCGTATTCGTCGCGCGTGAAGAAGCGCGGCTCGGGCACGATCGACAGCCGCCGCGTGATGACCTCGCGCGTCTTGTCGTTCCACGATGGTCCCGACCATTTGGCGAGCACCTCATATTCGGGATAGCGGTCGCGACGTTCATGCATCGGGATGCGCCCTCATGAGACCGAGTGCGGCAAGGCCGGCCAATGCGAGGCCGGCGAAGCTCGGCGGCGCAGGGATCGGCGGTCCGTTCAAGATGTTCTGGCTCCAGTTGCGCCAGCCGCCCATGTTTCGCGACACGCCGTACGCGTGGAAGCCGACACCGGCCGCGCCCATGGCCGTCAGCACACGCATCCACCACCGGGTGAAGCGATGCGTCCTGCCGGAGCCGCCCCCGGCCACCGACAGCAGCAGCGCTGCGCCGATCGGCGGCAGCGTCACCGGGAGAAGCATAAAAGGATTGTGATAGGCTCCGCGGAAATGCAGCAGGCCGGCCTCACCGGTCGTGCCGAGCAGGCCTGCGCTCGCAACGGCGGCGATCGTGCGTCCCGCCGGCAGCCCGAAGATGCGCGGCCGCGTTCGCCTCGCTTCCCGCACCCGTTCTGAACAGAAGCCGAGCAGCCCGGAGAGCAGGATCGCCATCGGCGCGCCGATCGGCGCGCCGTAAAACAGGTTCTGCCAGCTGAAGCCGCCCACGCGCTTGCCGACGTTGTAGAGATGGAATCCCGAGCCGACCAGCCCCGTCGCGGCCGCCAGCAAATAGGTCGCGTCGCGGGCCTCGTGGGCGAGCGGACGCATGTCGGCGGTGCCGTGGAGGCTCATCGCCAGGGTCAGCGCCGAAACGGCAAGGGGGGTGTACATCGCCTTGTTCTTGAAAGAGCCGCGGTAATGCTCGACGCTGGAATCGGCGAGCACGGAGGCGGCGAGCGTTCCCGCAGCCCGGTTGAGCTCCCGCGCGGTTTTGACTGTGGCTGCGCGGCCCGCACGCATGCGACGCGGCGCGAGGCGCGAGCCGGACCTGCGAGCCGCCGCGGTTGCCGAAAGCAGCGAGACAAGCGCCACGCCGGATGTAGCGATCCCGGCCAGAGCAAGCAGATCGCGTTCCGCCGGTTGCCTCATGCTGCCTCCGATACGGCATACGCGGCGGCATCGTCGCGCTTGAACACCAGGCCGTTTCCCGCCGCCGTCAGATCGGGTGCGATCCGGCCATCGCGCGGCTGCGGCGTGCCGTCGAAAAACATGCGCTCGATCCGGACATGGTCGTGAAACCATTCGAGATGGCGCATTCGCGGCGCGGCACAGGCGACAGAGAGATGCAGCGCCGGCGCGCAATGACCGGAGAGGTCGACGTGAAAGGCATCGCAGAGCGCCGCAATCCCGAGAAAGCCGGTGACGCCGCCGCACCGCGTCGCGTCCGCCTGCTGCACGTCGACAGCACCGGCCGCAAGCATGGTGCGCACATAATCGGCAGTATAGGCATATTCGCCGGCCGCCACGTCCATTCCATCGGGTGTGTGCTGCCGCACCATGGCCAGGCCGGGCAGATCGTCGGACGATACGGGCTCTTCGAACCAGCTGACGTCCTGTTCGCTGAAGATGTCCGCCAGCCTGATCGCTTGCCTGGGGGTGCAGGCGCCGTTGGCATCGACGAACAGGGCCGCATCGCCAATCGCGCGCCTGGCCACCGCGACGCGATGCGGATCCCGCTCCGGCTCGGAGCCGATCTTCATCTTGACGTAAGCGCAGCCGTCCTTCGCGACCCAGCCGCCGAGCTGCTGCTCCAGCTCGTCGTCGGAGTAAGTGGTGAAGCCGCCGCTGCCATAGATTGGAATCGAGGTGCGGCGCGCGCCCAGAGCAACGACGAGCGGCAGATCGAGCAGACGCGCCTTGAGGTCATGCAGGGCAGTGTCGACCGCTGAGATGGCCGTCGCAGCCAAGCCCTCACGCCCGAGGTTGCGGACCGCCCGCTGCATCGCTTCGAAACAGGCCTGCGGCGCGAGCGCGTCCTTGCCCGCGATCACCGCGGCGAGCTTGTCGCGGATCAGTCCCGAGATGCAGGCACCGCCATAGGTGTAGCCGAGGCCGACCCGTCCACCACCCTCGACCTCGACAAGCACGAGGGTGGTGGAATTCCAAGCTATGGTTCCGTCCGCCTCGGGGCGATCAGTCGGCACCGTGTACGCCTGCGCGCGCACGCTCCGGATTGGGACCTCGCACAGCATCAGTCTTTTCCCGGCAGAACACTCGTCAGCAGCTCCTTGGCGCTGTTCTTCAGCACGCTCCCCAATTCCGGCTCGGATGGGATCATGCTGACGAAGTTCTTGGCGTCCTTCAGAGTAATGTGCGGGGGGAGCGGTGGCACGTTGGGGTCGGTATAGGCCTCGAGGATGACTGGCCGATCGGCCGCGAGCGCCTCGTCCCACGCCGCACCGACGCGATCAGGATTGTCGACGAAGATGCCTTTCAGGCCGAGCAGCTCGGCGTAGCGGTGATAGGGGAAATCCGGAATGCTCTGGGTCGACTCGGTCTTTCCGGCGCCGAGCATGATGCGCTCTTCCCAAGTCACCTGATTGAGATCGCGGTTATTGAGCACCAGCACGATCAGCCGCGGGTTCGACCAGCGTTTCCAGTATTTGGAAATGGTGATCATGACGTTGAGGCCGTTCATCTGCATCGCGCCGTCGCCCATGCAGGCGATCACGGTGCGCTCAGGGTAGGCCATCTTTCCTGCAAGCGCGTAAGGTGTGCCGGCGCCGAGAGAGGCAAGACCGCCCGACAGCGACGCTTTCATGCCGCGCCGCATTCTGAGATCGCGCGCGTACCAATTGGCGACCGAGCCGGAATCGGCGGTGATGATGGCGTTATCAGGCAGCCGCGGCGACAACTCCCAGAACACCCGCTGCGGATTGAGTGGTTCGGCCGAGTTCATCGCTCGTGCCTTCAGCGTGTCCCACCAATCGGCCATGCCCTTCTCGATATCGCGGCGCCAGGACGACTCCTTCTTCTGCGTGAGCAGCGGCAGCAGCGCGCGCAACGTCGTTGCGCTGTCACCGACCATGTTGACCTCCATCGGATAGCGCAGGCTGAGCCGGCTGCCGTCGATGTCGATCTGCACGCCGCGCGCATCGCCCGGCTTGGGCAGAAACTCGCTGTAGGGGAAGGCGGAGCCCACCATCAAGAACGTGTCGCAGTTCTTCATGAGATCCCAGCTTGGACGCGTTCCCAGCAGCCCGATCGAGCCGGTGACAAACGGCAGGTCGTCCGGCACGGCGGCCTTGCCGAGCAGCGCCTTGGCGACGCCCGCCTGCACGCGCTGGGCAACTTCGATCACCTCGTCCGTCGCATCAAGCGCGCCGGCACCGACGAGCATGGCAACCTTGCTGCCGGCGTTGAGAACGTCGGCCGCGGCTCGAAGCGTGGCCTCGTCCGGCAGCTTTGCCGGTCCGGCATAACCGACGCCGGTGTGGGTCGCACCGTGGGCCAGCGGCGGATCCTTGTAGTCGAGCTCCTGCAGATCGTTGGGCAAGATCACGCAGGTGACGGCGCGCTTGGTGTGCGCAATGCGGACCGCCCGGTCGATCAAATGGCGGACCTGCTCGGGAACACTTGCCATCGCGACGTATTCGGTCACACCCTGGAACAAGGTCTGGAGGTCAACCTCCTGCTGATAGCTCGCGCCGATTGCGCTGCGCGCCTGCTGACCGACCAGCGCAACGACGGGAACGTGATCCATGTTGGCGTCGTAAAGTCCGTTGAGCAGGTGAATCGCGCCAGGGCCTGATGTCGCGTAGCAAAGGCCGACTTCGCCAGTGAACTTGGCGTGGGCCGAGGCCATGAAGGCCGCCATCTCCTCATGGCGAACCTGGACGTAGTCCATTTTGTCCTTGGCCTTTTCGAGGGCGACATCGAGACCGCCAACGCCGTCGCCGGGATAACCATAGACGCGCTTCAAACCCCATTCGGACAGGCGATGCCAGACATATTCGCTGATGTTCATTGGATAATCTCGATGATGGCGCCGAAAGCGGCGAAACTGACATGAGGAGCCAACGTGCACTCTCCGCAAACGTTGCAGGCTTACCGCTTATTAAGGTCGCTCAGAGCAGGAAATCGCCGCTGCATTGTACGTTAGCGGACGGACCGAATCGCTCGCGGCGCGGACAACTTCCTGGGTCCGGAGAAGTCGGACGTGCGACGGTCTGACGCTCGGGCTACGCAACGCCCAATCGGAACGCAACTCCATGACTGCTCGTTCACCGGCACACCACCCAATCAAGGAGCCATGCATGAGCTTGCGAAGTTCTTTTCTGATTCTCACCTCCGTCGCGGCTATCTCGGTCACGTCGGGCTCGGCCGTGCTTGCTGCGCCGATCGTTCCTTCCGTGATCGGCCCGGTCGGCGCATCCGTCCAAACCGTGCAGTACAGGCATTGGCACGGGTGGCACCGACCCTACTGGCACCGGGATTACGGACCGGGCGCCGCAGTCGTCGGTGGTCTAGCCGCTGGAGCTCTCATCGGAAGCGCGATCGCGAACAGTGAGGCAAGGGCAGACGCGGGTGCATATTGCGCGCAGCGCTACAAATCCTATGACCCTGCATCCGGCACCTATCTCGGGTACGACGGCGCCCGTCATCCCTGTCCATAGCCAGGGTTTTCCGCGTTTCCAAAGCCGTGCTTCCCGTGCGGCTTTTTAGGAGCCGAGTGGAGACGTGCGAATGGACAGGGCCGAATTCACGAAGCGCGTCGCGATCGCGGTGGCGATCGCCGCGCTTCCGTTCCTGCCTTGGTATTTTCGCTCGGTCGTCCTGGTCGCGGTGGGTGCGACGCTGCTGTCCGTTGTGCTGGATTTGCTCAGCCACCCGTTGCGCTGGTGCGGACTTCCCAGGGCAGCTTCCGTCGCTTTGACCCTGCTTCTTCTGTTCGCATTGCTTGCAGCGGCCGGGTGCGTTTCGGTACGACTCCGTCGAATGAGATGGAGGACGTGATCAACCGCGCCGATCTCGCGGCCAGGACGATAGCGGGCGATCTGCAGGGATCGCAGTGGGGCGCCGCCGTCCTGAAGCGCATAGATGCGAGCCAGCTTTCGCGGCGAGCTGGACCGGAAACATCGTCAGCGTGAGCAGCAGCGTGTTCGCCTCGATCGTGGTCATGATTGCAATGGACGGATACATCGTGGCTCAGCCGGGTCTGTATCGGGCGGAAGTCCGCAAGTTATTGCCCAGGACAAGTGCCGGGAGGGTCGAGATGACCGCCCGGCACATTTCTGTGTCGCTCAAGCTGTGGTGCATCGGACAAGCGATTCAGATGCTGCTCGTCGGCGCGCTTACCGCGCTTGCCGTCTGGCTGATCGGCTTGCCCTCACCGCTTGCCCTAGGCGTCGTCGCCGGTCTTGCCGAATTCATCCCCTACCTCGGTCCCTTGATCGCGGCAATACCGGCGCTGCTCGTGGCTACATCCCAAGGGTGGTCGCTCCTGGCTTGGACCGTCCTGGCCTATGTTGCAATCCAGCAGATCGAGGGAAATCTACTGCTTCCGATGATCCAGCGCCGACTCGTGGCCATCCCTCCGGCAGTCATACTGTTCGGAATCCTGGCGGTCGGCGCGTTCTTCGGTTTGCAAGGAGTTGTTTTCGCTGCGCCCATCACCGTGATGGTCTATGCCGCGATCGAGAAACAAGCTTCTGGCAAAGCGGCCGGGGCTTGCGCCTACCAATGAAAGTATGGCCTCGGCCGCTTTCCCATGCATAGACCGCCCGTTGGAGAGCCCCCGATGTCATCAAGTAGCGCCGACAGGATCGAGCATGACAAACCGTCCATGGTGCTTATGTCGCTACTTGTCCTGATCCCGATCTCACTTGGTCTAAAATACGCGGAAGCACCTGTCCTGACAACGTTCGTCGCCAGCGCCGGCGCCATTGCGGTGCTCGCTGAGTGGATCCGCCGTGGAACGGAGCAGTTGGCGCGACACGCGGGTCCGACGATCGGCGGCCTCGTCATGGTTAGCTTCGGCAGCGTGGCCGAACTCGTGTTGGCCCTCTTCGTCCTTGCGAGCGGCCAGCCTTCCGTCGTGCAGGCGCAGATCACCGGCTCGATCATCGGAACAAGCCTTTTGGGCCTGGGCATAGCCATTCTGGCAGGTGGGCTGTCACGACGGCGCCAGACCTTCAGCTCCAGCAAGGCCAGCCTCCTCTCGACCCTTCTGATCTTGGCAGTGATCGCGCTGCTCCTGCCTGCGATATTCGACTACGCCGCCCGGCAAGACCATTTGCACAACGTCCGTCTGACCGACGAAAAGCTAAGCCTTGGCGCATCCGTCGTGCTGCTTGTGCTCTACGGCGGAAATCTCGTCTATACATTGATCACCCATCGCGATGCTTTCGCCGACGATGAGGCTCACGGCGAGCCGGCGTGGAACCTGCGCATCGCGATCGGTGTCGTCGTGGGCTGCACCGCTCTCATTGCGGTCGAAGCGGAGATCGTCTCGAAGGTGCTGACGCAGACGGCGACCGCGCTGAGCATTTCGGAAGTGTTTCTGGGCGTCATCGTGCTGGCGCTGGTGGGTACTTCGGCCGACCTGTTCGCGGCAAGCTGGTTCGCTCGCGCCGACCGGATGACGCTGGCATTGAGCATCTGCATCGGATCCGCGATTCAGCTGGTCCTGGTCGTGACCCCGGTTCTGGTCCTGATCTCCGCCTTTATGAACAGACCCATGAGCCTCGTGTTCGGCAACCCCTGTTCGCCATCGCGAGCACGGCGTTCATCGTCAATGCCGTCGCCCGCGACGGCGAGACGACCTGGTTCGAGGGCCTGCTTCTCGTGGGAGTGTACGTTCTGTTCGCGCTCGCCTTCTTCTTCATCGGCCCGGGCTGACGGCTGCGCAGCGCCGCGCCGCCACGTCCCTTCGGCTTTCGGAAAGCGTTGCAGCTTCATCGGTATGGACCGCTTCCGAGCTCCGCTTCTTGTGCTCTCTCCGGAAAATGTGTCGGCTGATCTGGCGGTTCCGCCTGAAGGCGCCTTTCATCGTCTGGTAGGCGGCAATGCCGGGCGTCTCCTTCGACTTGTCTGACGCGCCGTAGGCTGCCGGAGCGAGGACCAAGCATGGCCGCGAACGTCAGCAGAACAAAGCGTTCGAAAAGGATCATTTCGCTTCTCCTCTTCCCTGAGCGGACTCACTTGCGATCGAGTGCCGCACGTCGGCGACTTTAGATGCCGAGACCGGAGGCGCCGAGTTTCCCCAAGCGTTCCTGACGTAGGTGGCGAGGTCGGCAATCTGCTGGTCCGAGAGCTTCCATCTGAAGGCGGGCATGGAGACCTGCGTAGGCCTTGCGTCGGTCGATGCCGCGTGGGCGCCGTTCAAGATCAAGCGCACGATGGTGGTCGGATCCCGGTCCTGGACGGCGCTGTCACCCTGAAGCCGAGGAAACATAGCCGGTACGCCTTGACCTTCGGTCTGGTGGCAGGCCGAGCAATTGTCGACGTAGAGCGCGGTGCCGGCGGTCAGGACCTTACGATCGGGCTGGGTCTGGTCCTCTTTGTGTTCTCCAGCACTTGAAGGCACTTCCTTGAGGTAGGTCGCGATCGCCTTCAGATCGTCGTCATTCAGCTTCGAAGTTGAGAAGGTGATGACCTCCGACATGGGGCCGTACGCGACCGTGCGAGAATTGCGCCCCGTCTTGAGAAACGCCACGATGTCATCCACGGACCAGCTTCCCAAGCCGGACCGCACGTCGGCAGTCAGATTGGGAGCATACCAATCTTCGAGCTTCCCGCCCCGAAGCGTGGACTGCTTTTCCGAAGCTCCGAGCACGTTGGTGGGCGTGTGGCAGGCTCCACAATGTCCGAGGCCCTCGACCAGATAGGCTCCCCGATTCCATTCCGGTGATTTCCGGCTGTCGGGCTTGAAGGTACCTTCACGGAAGAACAGCTCGTTCCACCCCTTCATCACGAGGCGTTCATTCAAGGGCCACACGAGTTGGTTTGGCGGAGGGGAGTTGGATACGGGGTCTAGCGAACTCAAAAATGCCCTGAGAGCATCGGCGTCCTCGCGGGTGACTTTGGTGTACCAGGGGTAGGGAAAGGCGGGATAGAGATAGCTGCCATCGGCCGATACGCCCTGGTGCAGGGCGCGGTAGAATTGATCGTCCGACCAGTTGCCTATCCCGGTCTTTGGGTCTGGCGTGATATTGGCCGAGTAGATGGTTCCGAATGGGGTTGGAATTGCGCGGCCGCCGGCGAACGGCTTGCTTCCGGGCGCCGTGTGGCACGCCTCGCAATCTCCGACGGCCGCCAAATAGCGGCCTCGCTCGACTTGGCCGAATGACTGTTGCTCGGCCTGGGCGGGGAAAACGCAGAATGCTGCGGCCAAGGCGCAGGAGCAGGCCAGCGCGAACCTTACGAGAGCAAACGACATCGCGCCTCTCCTACGCTTGAACCAGCGGCCCGGGACTTTTCAGATATTGCGTTCTGATGGCGTGAGCGGACCAGAGCGCCAGCGCGGCAACGGTGCCGGTCGGGTTGTAGCCTGGGTTCTGCGGGAACGACGAGGAGCCCATGACGAAAAGGTTCGAGACGTCCCAGTGCTGCAGATAGCGATTGATGACGCTCTCCCCCGGATTGGAGCCCATGATCGCGCCCCCGGTGTTGTGGGTCGTCTGGTACGGCGTGATGTCGTAGTGCCCCTTCCGGGGATTGCTCCTGATCTCCCGCGGCTTCATCGCGCGGGCGATCTCCTCGGCCTTTCCCGTCAGGAAATCCGACATCTTGTGTTCGTTGTCGGTGTAGTCGAAAGTCATGCGCATCAGGGGCCGCCCAAGAAAATCGCGGTAGGTGGGATCCAGATCGAGGTGGTTTCCCCGGTGGCTCATCACCGCGCCGTGGGTCGCTATGGACATCGAGTTCAGGTAGTTCTGCACCACGGCCTTCTTCCACTTGGTGCCCCATTTCGGCGTACCGTCAGGGACAAGGTGGGTCTCGATCGGACGTCCATTTGTGTTCCAGCAGGCGATGTATCCGCCGCCGAGAAAGCCGAGATTGGTGTGGTCGAAGTTGTCGCCGTTGAATTCGTCTACGACAGTCCCTAACGCACCGGCGCCGATGAAGGGGTTCAGGATCTTGTCGTCGTAGAACACATCGACGCTCGACACGATCTGATATGCGTAGTTCTTGCCGAGCGTCCCGGCTTTCGTGTTGGGGTCGTATGGAGTGCCGATCCCCGACAGCAGCAGAAGATGAACGTTGTGCAGAACGAACGCGCTGAGAACGATCAGATCCGCCGGCTGTTCGTACTCTTCGCCTTGGGCATCGACATAGGTGACGCTGACCGCCCGCTTCCTGTCGCTATCCAGGTTGATCTTGATGACTTCGCATCCGGTCTTCAACGTGAAGTTATTGTTTCGGAGCAGAACCGGCAGGATCGTCGTCTGGGGACTCGCCTTGGAATAGTTGCCGCAGCCGAACTTCTCGCAGAATCCGCAATAGGTGCACGGACCGAGTTGCATCCCGAGCGGGTTGGTATAGGCGCGGGACATGTTGGCGGAAGGAGCCGGGAACGGCTTCAGTCCGATGTTTCTGGCCGCGTCTGCGAAAAGAGTCGGGCCGTACGTCATCTCCATGGGCGGGTTTGGATAGTCCCTGGCGCGCGGACCTTCGAAAGGATTCCCGCCGGGCTGGATCTGCCCCTTGATGTTGCCGGCCTTGCCCGAGATGCCGCAGAGATACTCCCACTTGTCGTAGTAGGGCTCCAGATCATCGTACGTAACGCCCCAATCCTGTATCGTCATGTTCTCGGATATCGCCGCGGCGCCGTACCGGTCGGTGTTGTGGCTACGTGCCAGGAAGTCGCTCGGCAGGAAGCGCCAGTTCTGTCCGTTCCAGTGGATTCCCGCTCCACCGACGCCCGTCCCGGGGAGGAAGGAGCCGAGTCGGCGCATCGGTAGAGCGGTCTCGTTTGCCGAGTTTCGGAAGGTCAGCGTCTCACGGGTCGGCTCCTGGAAGAGCTCATAACGGTAGTAGTATCGGAGTTCGTCTTGAATGAACGTGGTGGCGAAATCGGTGGTGGTGTCGCGCCAGCCACCCCGCTCGAGCGCCAGGACGCTCAGCCCGGCATCGGTCAGCTCCTGACCCAGCAAGGCGCCCGTCCAGCCGAAGCCCACGAGAAGCGCATCGACCGGCGGCAACTTGGTGGCCATATCGGAGTCTCCTATGCTTTCGAGGTCCAGTCGCGCCGGCCGTAGATCGCGACGGGCGGCAACGGATAACGCTTGCCATGTTGACCGACGAACTCGCGATAATCGTACCTTGCACCGGGAAAACCGATCATCTTCCAGGCCGCCATATCCTTGTTTCCGCCGTACATGGGATCGGCGAAGTAGCCTTCCTGGGTGTTGAGGAGGAGCTGTTTGAAGAACGCCTTGGCGTCCACGTTCTCAAGCTTGGCTTTTCCTTCTTCGAGCTCACCGAGCAACGTGTCCTGCTGCTCGGCGGCAAGTTCAACAAAGGATTTCCCGCCGAACTTGTCGCGGCAATGGGCGTCGATCGCCTTTATCGCCGCACGGTACATTTGCGCCGGCGTCATCCTCGACTGGTAGCCTTGACTGTCCGTGCCCTTCGACCAAGGCCCGGCCATGTACCAGCGCTCGGCTCTGCCGTACGCTCCGGCGAGCTGGCGATCGATGAATAGCGTGACGCCGAGCTCGCGCGCGCCGGGCCCCGTCTCGTCCTGTGGTATCAGTCGGGAAACGGCAGCATCGAGCCACGCCGCTTCGTCCTGCGAGAGAAAGCGGTAATCGGTCCCCTCGACGGGGGACGGCGTGTTCGCCTCGCCGGGTGCCCAAGGGACCTGCTTCGAGATTGTATCTGCCGCTGCGGGGATTGTGGGAAGCGCAAGAGACGAACCCGCAGCGAGCCCGGCGGTAAGCAGGTCGCGCCGGTTTACTCCGGACTTCATCCCTCTTGAACTCGACATGACGGCAAACCCTCTTGTGGCGGCATCAACACGTTGCTCAGCGCGAGGTTCGCCCCCGGGGCACCGACTTTGCGGGGAAGTTGGTACGCTTGCGCACCGTTCCAGCAGGAGGTCCTCGGATTGCTCAGTCGCGGCTCCGCGGCTCGTCTTGGAGCAACCGCGCAAACTCCGAATCGTTTTCGGCTTGTGTCGCCTTGAGGAGACATCGATCCCGTTCTTTGCCCGGAGGCAACTCTTCCGCGGCCTGTTTGGCTCTTTCGGCGAGCTGCTTAAGTCGCTCCGGCAGTGGCACAATTACTTCAGCACGCGGACGGCGCCGGCGTTTTGCCGGATCCTTTCGACGACCTCGCCATGCTAACCGCTTCATGCCATTTCCAATCAAGCTGGAGCGCTGAACGCGGCGCTTTTACTTGGAATTTTGTTTGGAGTTGCCCTGGCTGGGCGAGGCGGAGCCCGTGGTGTTCTGCGATGAGCTACCCGACTTTGCGCCTTTGCTGTCGACGTTCATGGCTTCGAACACGGACATGCCGTGCGGTCCTATGGTCATCACGACCGGGTCTCCGTTCTTGCTCTTGGCCTGCACTACGAAGGACTCGGCGACCACGTTAACGTCCGTGAATCCTGCCTTCTGCAAATCCTGCTGGACCTGCTGCGCAGCCGCGAGCTTCTGATCGGAGGTAGCAGATTGCTGCGAGTGCGGTTGAGAGCCGGTCGAGGCGTTCTGGGCAAGAGCTGGACTTGCGAGCGCGAGCGCAACCATCGCGGAGGCCGTCATCAGTAGGTTTTTCATAGGGGGACCTTTCCTCTGGGAAATCAGATGTCTGGATAGCGGTCGAACCGACCATACGTTCCGGTTGCGAGCCGCCTGCCGCGAGAAGGTCTGTACGACAGCGAACAAGACGAGACGCCGCCCCGTGCTTTGTACGGTAGCGCGCAAAGATTCCGGGACCACCCCGCGCTTACCAAAGGCACTGCGCCGCTCTGAAATCGTTGAGCGTCACCTGGCTGCGGGCGCGCTGCAGACGCCAAACTTGGGGGATCAGTTTATGCCGGAAATTCGAGCAGACGTCTGCAGTTCTGCGAGGCACGAGCCAACTCGCCTTTGCGAGCGTTTCGAAAATCGTCGGCGGACGTCAGCAGCTGCAGACCGAGGACGATGAACGATGGAAGCAGCGATGAGGTGCTGCCAGCCGGGCCAGGTGCATGCAGATTTTCCGCCCAGGCGCTGACACGATCGCGAGAGTGCTCCTCGCCTCGTGCGGCGCCATTCCCGTCCTTCTAGTCGGACTCGCCTACGGGATCATGAGTTCGCCTTACGCAACCGGAGAAAACGTGACTCCAAACCAGCCCATTCCGTTCAGTCACGAACATCATGTCGGCGGTCTTGGGCTCGACTGCAGATATTGTCACACCTCCGTGGAAAAGGCGCGTTTCGCGGGCCTGCCTCCGACCGAAACCTGCATGACCTGCCATTCACAACTTTGGACGAATGCGAAGATGCTGGCGCCGGTGCGGGCGAGCCTCGCGCAGCACAAGCCGATCGCGTGGCAACGCGTCAACAGACTTCCTGATTACGTCTACTTCGATCACTCCATTCATGTCGCCAAAGGTGTCGGATGCACGACCTGCCACGGTCCAATCGGCCAGATGAGGCTCACGCGGCCGGCCGCCCCCCTGACGATGCAGTGGTGCATCGATTGTCACAGGGCTCCAGAGAAGGCCCTGCGCCCGCGGGACGAGGTGTTCGATCCGAAATGGTCGCTGCCCAAGAAACAGGAGGAGCTCGGTCGAAAACTGATGGCCGAGTATCACATTCGGGTCGATCATCTGACGGACTGCTCTGTATGTCACAGGTAAATGAGCTACCCATCAGAAGGCTCTCGCGCTCCAACCCCAGGATCGATCGTCGGCGCGCCTTGAGCCTCCTGGCAGCCGGGATTGCGGGTGGGCTAAGCGCTTGCACCCGGCCCGATGAGCAGATCTTGCCGTATGTGACGATGCCGGATCGGCTGGTGCCGGGTGAGCCGATGAAGTTCGCGACCACCTTGGCCCTGTCCGGCTACGGGCGCGGAGCGCTCGTGGTCTCGGTGGACGGGCGGCCGATCAAGGTCGAAGGCAATCCGAAGCACCCGGCGAGCCTAGGCGCGACCGACGTCTTCATGGAAGCGGCGGTACTGTCGCTGTACGATCCAGATCGCTCTCGGACGGTGTTGCACGAGGGAGCTATCGCCCCCGCAGACGCCTTTCGCACTGCTTTGGTTCATCAAAATCAAGCGATGAAGGAAGGCAGGGGCAAGGGGCTGCGGATTCTAACAGGCCGCGTTACTTCGCCCACCCTGCTCCGGCAGATCGACGATCTGCTGGACCGGTTTCCAGGGGCGTCCTGGCATGCCTATGATCCGATCGATGATCCCGGTGCGCGCGCCGGCGCGCTCATGGCCTACGGGCGAGAACTCGATATCGTGCCGCATCTCGATCGCGCGAGCGTCGTGGTCGCTCTCGATGCCGATCCACTCGGCCACGGTCCTGACCAACTTCGCAATGCCAGAGGTTTCGCGGATGGCCGTCGGCAGCGCGATGGTGGCTTCTCGCGGTGGTACAGCTTCGAGTCGGGCCCGACCCTGACAGGCGCGAAGGCCGATCATCGTCTCGCTCTCCAACCAGCGGTCATCGAAGAAGTAGCCGTCGCGATCGCGGGCGCGCTTGGCTCAGGCGTGCGGGCAGCCGCGATACCGGACGAAATGCAGCGGCTCGTGCATCAAATCAGCTCGGATCTTGGGTCCGCGCTGGGTCGATCCATCGTCCTTGCCGGACGAGCTCTTTCGCCACAAACCCATGCTCTTGTCCATTGGATCAACGCCTATCTCGGTGCGCCTCTCGACCTCGCCGAGTCGATCGATCGCACGCCCTCGGGACGCAAAGGCAGCACGCTTTCCGAACTCGTCGGCGATCTGCACGGCGGCGCCGTCGAGCAGCTCGTCGTCCTCGGTGCCAACCCGGCGTATGATGCATTCGCCGACCTCGGTTTCGCCGAAGCGGCTCGCCGTGCGCCGTTTCGACTGCACATCGGCTGCTATGCCGACGAGACGGCCGCCCTGTCGACCTGGCACCTTCCGCAGACCCACCCGCTCGAAGCATGGTCGGACCTGCGCAGTATCGATGGAACGGCCAGCCTCGTGCAGCCCCTGATCCGGCCGCTATATCGTACCCGAACCGACCACGAGCTTCTCGCGCTCCTCACTGATGGTGTCGACGCGCGCCCGCGCGACCTGGTGCGCCAGACCTGGCAGCCGCAAGGAGGAAGCGATTTCGAGACGTTGTGGACGCGCGCACTGCATGATGGCGTGATTTCCGGCAGCGCCAAGCCGCCCGAGCCGGCGCAAAAGCCGAAGCTGCCCGACCTTCCCGCAGCAAAAGCGGGGTCAGAGTTCACACTGGTGCTGCAGCCCGATCCGGCCGTCTGGGACGGCTCATTCGCAAACAACGCCTGGCTGCAGGAATGCCCGAAGCCGCTCACGAAACAGGTGTGGGGCAATGTCCTCACGCTCAGTCCGCCCGATGCTCAGCAGCTTGGAGTTTCGCTGGGCGACGTCGTGTCAATCCGATCGGACCACGGCTCGACCGAGGCGCCCGTGCTTATCGATCCCGCAGCGCCTGCAGGCGCCGGCAGCCTCACGCTCGGCTATGGCCGCAATCAGGCAGGGGCCATCGGAAACGGAATCGGTTCCGACGCGAGTCGGCTGCGCGCATCCGACACCCCCTGGATCGTGACAAACCCTACCATTGCCACGACGTCTCGGAGGCAGCAGCCGCTCACGACGCAGAACATCGTGCGTGCCGCAGACTATGTCGGCGACCTCTATCCCGTTCGCAAGCTGGCGGAAGCCGGGCGGAAGGTCAGCCCACCGGATGCCGAGCACGCTTCCCTGTTGCCCCGGTCGCCGCCACGAAGCGGCGATGGCTACGCGTGGGCGATGGTCATCGACACGTCGGTGTGCATCGGCTGCAATGCCTGCGTCGTCGCCTGCCAGGCCGAAAACAACGTGCCCGTCGTCGGACCCGAGGAAGTGGCGCGTGGCCGAGACATGCACTGGCTGCGGGTAGACGTCTACGATCACGGGACCGCGCATAGTCCGGCTCTTGGTTTCCAGCCTGTCCCGTGCATGCATTGTGAGCATGCGCCCTGCGAACCCGTCTGCCCCGTGGCCGCCTCCGTGCATGACAGCGAGGGCCTGAACGCGCAGGTATACAACAGGTGCATCGGCACGCGCTTCTGCGAGGCCAATTGCCCCTACAAGGTCCGCAGGTTCAATTTCCGAGGTTACGCCGACGGGCAGGAGTACGCCAATCTCGGCCTCGAATCCTATCGCGCTCAGAAGAATCCGGAGGTGACGGTCCGCGCCCGCGGCGTAATGGAAAAATGCACGTACTGCGTCCAGCGGATCAGCGGTGCCAGGCGAGCGGCCGAACGCGAGGATCGCTCCATCGGCGTCGATGAAGTAAGGACCGCCTGCCAGAGCGCCTGTCCCACCAGCGCGATCGAATTCGGCGATCTCAACCAGAGCGCCTCGGCCGTCAATCAACGCAGATCCGATCCACGGCATTATGCGCTACTTGCTCATTTGGACACACGCCCGCGGACGACCTACCTCGCCGATATCCGCAATCCTCCACCGCATTCCGATGGAGACGGCGAATGACTCTAGTCCTTGAGCCGAACGAGGCCGCCCCCGCCCCTTGGTTCTCAGCTTATCGTGCGAGCGACGTCGAGATCACCCAGGCCGTAACCGCTCCTCTTTTCGCGAGCCCCGGGAAGGCCTGGTGGCTCGCGCTTCTTGTCAGCCTACCTTTCGCGGCTTGGTTCGTAGCGGCCCTTGGTTGGGTGTTTTACTGGGGCATCGGCGTGTGGGGGGTCAATTCCACGGTCGTATGGGGCGTTGCGATCGCCGATTACGTCTGGTGGATCGGCATCGGCAACGCCGGGACCCTCATCTCCGCTATGCTACTATTGACGCGGCAAAGGTGGCGCGCTTCCATCAATCGCTTCGCCGAGGCGATGACTTTGTTCGCGGTCGCCATCGCCGGGCTGATGCCGATCGTGCATCTGGGCCGTCCGATCTACGCGTACTGGCTCGCTCCCTACCCGAACACGATGTCGCTCTGGCCGCAGTGGAGAAGCGCGCTGGTCTGGGATTTCTGGGCGATCATCAGCTACCTGTTGTTCTCGATCCTCTTCTGGTACGTCAGCCTCGTTCCTGATCTCGCGACAATGCGGGACCGGACCAAATCGCGGACCGGCCAATTGCTGTACGGCGCCTTCGCGCTCGGCTGGTGCGGTTCGGTGCGGCAATGGCGCGCAATGAAGATTCTTCATACCACCATGGCCGCACTTGGCGTGCCCCTGGTCTGCTCCGTGCATTCCATCGTCGGTCTGGATTTTGCAGCCAGCCTGATGCCGGGTTGGCAGGAAAGCATCTTCCCGCCCTACTTCGTGGTCGGCGCCATGTACTCCGGGTTCGCCATGGTGGTGGTGCTGGCCCTGGCGATCCGTTGGGGCTTTCGGCTACAGGCCATCATCACACGCAAGCACCTGGACGTGATCGCGCGTGTTTTGCTGATGTCGTCCATCGTCATGGGCTACTCGTACGCGACCGAGTGGTTCATGGGATGGTACGGTGGCGCGCGCAGCGACCGCAGTCTAGTGGCATTCGAGTTCGCCGGCACCTACGCGCCGGTGTTCTGGACTTTGCTCGGCTGCAACGTCTTCCTGCCCCAGATGCTCTGGTTCCCGCGCGTCCGTAGGTCCCTCGTTGCCCTGTTGGTAATCGCGATCGCGATCAACGTCGGGATGTGGCTCGAGCGTATCCTGATCGTGTGGAACACCCTTTCACACGGCTACATGCCAAGCCTCTGGCGAGCGTTTCACTTCACGATCTGGGACTTGGCGTTCGTCATTGCCCCTCTCGGCTTCTTTGCGTTCCTGTTTTTGATCTTCGTGCGGTTGATCCCTGCCGTCTCCATGTTCGACATGCGCGAGCTCGCCCACCGGGAGAAGCTGGCATGACCGGGCCTTTGCTCGCCGAATTTCCAGATCCGGCCACTCTGATCGCCGCTGCCCGCGGCCTGGAAAACGTTCCGCGCTTGACGGCGCTCGAGGCGTTCACGCCTTTCCCGGTCGAAGAGCTCGAAAAGCTTCCTCGCGCCAGGTGCTCGGAAATCCGACCCACGATGTTCCTGGCCGGGTTCTGCACCGCGGCGTTCGCCTTCGGCCTACAGTGGTACAGTGCGGTCGTCGACTATCCGATCAACAGTGGCGGCCGGCCTCTCAACTCCTGGCCGGTTTTTCTCCTAGTTCCGTTCGAGGTCGGGATATTCGCCGCCGCTCTCGCCGGATTCATCGCCCTGCTCTGGACAACGGGTCTGCCGCGACTGCACGACCCGCTTTTCGACGTGCCGAGCTTCGAGCGGGCGACACAGGACCACTATTTCCTGCTCGCAAAAGGAGAGAACGAGGAAACGTCGCTCGATCTTCGGGATCGTCTTCGAACCGCCGGCGCATTGAGAGTCACCGAGGTACGAGTGCCATGATCGAGCGGCTCGCTATCCCGGTCTGCGCAGTGTTGCTGCTGTCCTCGTGCGACGACGTCTCGATGACCCAGCAGAAGCGCTACGGAACTCTCTCCCGCGCCGCACTGTTCGAAAACGGCAGTGAAGCACAGCCGCTGCCGGAAGGGGTGGTCGCCCAAGGTGACGTGGAACGTAAGAACCGGACCCAGCAAAGACCCCACATCAGCGCCGGGCTGCTCGCGCGCGGCCGCGAGCGCTACGACATTTACTGTTCTCCATGCCATGGTTTATCGGGGCAAGGCGACGGAATGATCGTCCAGCGCGGCTTCCCGGCGCCCCCTTCCTATCACAGCAGCCGCCTACGGGCCGCACCCGCGGCGCACTTCTTCGATGTGATCACCAACGGCCACGGGGTGATGTTCTCGTACGCCGCGCGGATTGATCCGAGCGATCGATGGGCCATCGTCGCCTACATACGGGCGCTGCAGGAATCCCAAGGCGCAAACGTAGCGGACACTCCCGAACTGCGGACGAGATTGCCATGACTGCACAGGGCGGCGCCCTCCGTTATCAGGATTTGCGCCGATGGCCCGCGGTCTGCGGAATTCTGCTGCTGACCGTCGCCTTGATCGTGACAAGCGCCTGGAGAACGCCAGCTCTCTCCCGCGGCTGGCTCGTTGCGTTCGCCGTTTGGAGTTGCGTGCCGGTCGGCAGCATGGTGCTGTTGCTCATACATTCCCTGACGGGAGGCCGATGGGGGGAAGCGACCACAGCGATCTTAAGACCGTCGGCCGCGCTTACATCCGTGGTCGCCATCGTGTTTATCCCTATATTGGTGAGCTACGGGCAGCTGTACCCTTGGGCACAGGCCGGCTCGCCGGTCGCGCAGGACGTCATCAAGTGGTACCTGAACTGGCCGGCCTATGTCTCGCGCGCTCTGCTTGCGTTATGTGGATGGTGGGTTCTCGGGACGACATTCGCTCTGGGCAGGGGTCGTCCTTTGCTGGCGGGACTGGGGCTTGCCTTCTACGGCGCCACGATCAGCCTGGTTGCGTTCGATTGGTACCTTTCCGTAGAGCCCCGCTATGTCGCGACGGCATTCCCGGCGACCCTCGCAATCCAGCAACTTGCTGCGACTCTTGCTTTCGTCGCAGTCTTTGCGGCGCCGTCGCTGGATGAATCCGTAGCGTCCGACATCGGGGCGCTTCTGCTCGCGACGCTTCTCGGCGTCGTCTACCTGGAATTTATGACTTACCTCGTAGCATGGTATGGCGATCTGCCCGATAAGGCGGCCTGGTATCTGAAGCGAAGCTCGTCCGCCTGGGCGGCGACCATCATCGTTGCTTTCGTATTCGGGGCGGTTTTGCCGTTTTGCATCTTGTTGCTGCGCAAAGGCCGACGGAGCCGCTACGGACTGCAGTCCGCCGGAATATCCGTGCTGCTCGGCTCGGTCCTCCACTTCTGCTGGCTCATCGTACCCGCATTCGATCATCAGGTGCTCGTGGCCGCGGCGGCTGCGAGCGCTTTCGTCGTGTTGAGCGTCGGTTCGATACTAGTCGGTCGTGTCCTGATCCCGGAGGCCGGTCATGTCCGATCGTGAGATGGCGGACCGAGCGCTGCCGCAATCCCCAGACGTCGCCACACGGAGCATTCTCGTCTCGGTCTTCGGCTACCTGGGCTTCGTGGCCGTGGGCATGGTCGCGATGTTTTTCTACGTCAAGGCGGACGCGCCGGCAGCTTTCAAACCCCCGCTCGAACGTCGGTTTCCGCAACCCTCCCTGCAGACATCTCCGGAACAGGATCTGGCGGAGATATTGCTAAAGCAGCGACAACCTCTGTCGCAATACGAGTGGATCGACAAACGCAAAGGCCTGGCGAGGATCCCAATCGACGAAGCGATGGAAATCGTGACCGCTCGGGGCGAGCGGGGTTACGATTCTCTCGAAGCTCCCCTTGCGCCACCGGCTCAGACTGATCCGGGAGCGCAACAATGAGACTGTTTGCGCTCATTCTGATCCTGACCACCTGGTCTTCCTCCGCTCTGGCCGGATTGACCGAACAGCAGCTCGGCGGCTTGGGACTCGCCCCGGCACCTCAGGCGCAGGTGCCGATGGAGCTCGGATTCAAGGACACCAACGGGAAGGCAAAATCGCTCGGCGAGGCCGTAGGCGGGAGGCCGACCTTGTTGTTGCCGGTCGACTTCACGTGCTCGCAGATCTGCGGGCCGGCGCTCACGATTGTTGCTGGCGCCCTGCAGCAGACCGGATTGACGGCAGGCCGGGATTACAGCCTGGTGGTGTTTGGGATCGATTCCCGCGATGATGCTATTGCGGCCCGGCGGTTCGTCGCGGGCCAAGTCGCCGGGCCGGGAGTTTCCGTACTTATAGGAAGCGGAGCCGCCATCAAACGGCTCACGACGGCCATCGGTTATCGCTTCCAGACAGACGGTCAGAATGATGCCGTCGCCCACCCGGCGGCCTTCGTGACACTCACCCGCGACGGTCACGTCTCGCACGCCTTCTCCAGCCTAGGCCTGCAACCGTTCGATCTCAGACTAGGATTGCTGGAAGCTGGACGCGGTACAATAGGCGGCCTGGGCGGACGCATAGCCCTGCTCTGCTATGGATTCGATGCGGTGCACGGGGTCTATACCAAGCAAGTCGCATCCGCGCTAAGGCTCGGTTGCGGACTCACGCTCATATTGCTGGCTTCGGCGATAGTCTTGATGTGCCGGCGGTCGAGGCGCGGGGTGGCCGCATGAACGCGATATTCACCCTGCCGGAGGCTAGTACGCAGGCGGTAAAAGTGGACGGCATTCTCGCCGTTCTCGTGATCGTCTCGGCGCTCACGCTTGCGCTCGTCTTCGGTCTGCTCGTTACCTTCGCCATTCGCTACCGCCGGGGCTCCAACGCCAGGCGGGGCCCATTACCCCAAATAGTAAATCGCGAATTCGAGGTAGGTTGGACAGCCGCGACATTCTTCCTTTTCGCCTTCCTGTTTTGGTGGGCCGCTTCCGCCGACGTCGGCGCACTAACAGCACCGGCTCGGGCCTTGGAAGTGCATGTGCTCGCAAAGCAGTGGATGTGGAAGACGCAGCACGCCAACGGCGCACGTGAAATCGACGAACTGCACGTTCCGATCGGACGGCCCGTCCGGCTCGTCATGACGTCCCAGGATGTCATTCACTCCTTCTTCGTGCCTGCCTTCCGCATCAAGCAGGACGTGGTGCCCGGGCGAAACACGGAGACCTGGTTTCAAGCGACTAAGCTCGGCGTCTTCCCTCTGCTCTGCGCCGAGTATTGCGGCACGAACCATTCGGCGATGCGCGGCCGGGTCACAGTGATGCGCGAGGAAGAGTTCGCGAAATGGCTGAGCGTGCAGCCGGAAGGCGACGACCTGGCCCACATCGGCGCGAAGCTGTTCGTGTCGCAAGGCTGCTCCGGATGCCATGCGGCATCCTCCGGCGTGCACGCTCCCAAACTGCAGGGGCTTTACGGCCGCACCGTGCAATTGTCCGATGGACGACACGTCAGGGCCGACGACGCCTACATCCGCGACTCGATGCTCGAACCGAGGCGCGACGTCGTCGCCGGATACGATCCGATAATGCCGAGCTTCGCCGGGCTGTTGGATGACGGCGAAATACAAAGCCTCACGGCTTACATCCGCTCTCTCGGACAGGAGCAAGGCCATGACTGACGCGGTCCTCGCAGAGGAACTGCCGTTTCCGCCACGCCCGGACTACCTTTGCGCCGGGAGCACCCTCCTGTCCTGGTTGACCACCACGGACCACAAGCGCATCGCCATTCTTTATGCGCTGACCATCACGGTCTTCTTCTTCATGGGAGGTGCGGCGATCACGGCGGTCCGTCTCGAGCTGTTCGTTCCAAACGGCTGGTTCCTCACTTCCGACACCTACAATCGGCTGTTCTCGTTCCACGGCATCATCATGGTCTGGTTTTTCCTGGTCCCATCGATCCCGAATACGTTCGGCAATTTCCTGATGCCTCTGATGATCGGAGCGCCGGATGTGGCATTTCCGCGCTTGAACCTGTTCAGCTGGTACCTGACCTTGGTCGGCGGGATGTTCGCCGTGTACACGCTCCTCGCCGGGGGGGTGGACACGGGTTGGACCTTCTACACGCCGTTCTCGACGATGTTCTCCAACACGCACGTTCTGACCGCCGCTGCGGCCGTGTTCGTCGTCGGATTCGCGAGCATTGCAACCGGCGTGAACTTCATCGCGACCACCCACATGCTGCGCGCGCCCGGGATGACCTGGTTCAGGCTGCCGATGTTCGTCTGGTCGATCTACGCCACCTCCATCGTCATGGTGCTCTCCACGCCCGTGCTCGCGATCTCCCTAATGCTCGTCATCGCCGAGCGCTGGTTGGGACTGCCGATCTTCGATCCAGCGCGCGGCGGCGATCCGATTCTTTTCCAGCACCTGTTCTGGTTCTACTCCCATCCCGCCGTCTACATCATGGTGCTGCCGGCCATGGGCGTGGTCTCGGAGATCATCCCCTGCTTCGCGCGGCGTCGGCTGTTTGGCTACGATTTCATGGTGTACGCCATCGTCGCCATCGCCGGGATCGGCTTCTTCGTTTGGGGACATCATATGTTTGTGTCAGGACAATCGCCCTACGCCAGCCTAATCTTCTCGTTTCTTTCTTTCGTCATCGCGGTGCCGTCGGCGATCAAGGTGTTCAACTGGACCGCATCGCTATACCGAGGGCAGATCAGCTTCAACTCGCCTATGATCTACGCGCTGGGCTTCGTCGGGTTGTTCACCACCGGCGGGCTGTCAGGACTATTTCTGGCGTCCATACCGGTCGACGTGCACGTGACCGATACCTACTTCGTGGTCGCTCACTTCCACTACATCATGGTCGGCGGTTCGGTATCCGCCTTCTTCGCCGCACTGCACTTCTGGTGGCCGAAGATCACGGGAAAAATGTACCCGGAATCCTGGGCGCAGTTTGCGGCCATCACGATGTATTTCGGCTTCAACATGACGTTTCTGCCGCAGTTCGTGGCAGGCTATTTGGGCATGCCGCGGCGCTACCACACCTATCCGGCCGAATACCAGGTCTACAACGTGATGTCGTCAGCCGGCGCGGCCGTTCTTGCAGCCGCATATCTTCTTCCGTTGATGTATCTCACGTGGTCGCTTTTCCATGGCATGCGCGCCTCCAACAATCCCTGGGGCGCGACTGGATTGGAGTGGACGACGACTTCGCCGCCGCCCCCCCAAAATTTCGACGTCCAGCCGCTGGTCGACCGGGCTCCCTATCAATACCACGCTGAGGGCGAGTCGGCGGCGACAGACGCGCCGGAAGTCCAGAACGCGAGGTCGCTGCGATGACTGACGCAACCGCACAGCTTCGGGAACCCTGGGAGGGCTTGGAGCGCCAGCGGCAGGCGGGTAAGTTCGGAATCTGGATCTTCCTTGCGAGCGAAACCCTGTTCTTCGGCGCGCTTTTGCTCACCTATGCGGTCTGCCGCATCGAGCATCCCGATGCCTTCGCCGCAGCGGGCGGGGAGACCAACATCTGGTTCGGCACGATCAACACCGCCATCCTTCTCACGAGCAGCCTTACCATGGCTGTGGCGTCGCAAGCTGCGGCTCAGAACGGACGCGCCACGCAGCTGATCCTCGCCTGCCTCGGCGCCACTGCTGCGCTCGGCGCGGCTTTCATGATCGTAAAAGGTTTCGAGTACAAGGAGGACATCGAGAAGCATCTCGTGCCTGGCGCGGCCTTCGCGCTGCCGCAGCCGGCGGCACAGTTGTTCTACGGCCTGTATTGGCTCGTGACCGGCGTCCACGCCATCCATCTGACGATCGGAATCGTGCTGGTCGTCAGGCTCATTCTGCTTGGCGCCCTCAGGCGAATTCGACTGCGCGGTAGTCCCGAGCTGGAAGTGACGGCGCTGTATTGGCATCTCGTCGACGTGGTTTGGATCTTCCTGTACCCCCTCATTTATCTGCCCGGGAGGGCCTCATGAGCGCGGGACGAGGTCATCAGCAGGGGCGGTCCTCGGGATTGTGGCTGAGGAACGCTTCGGTCTGGGCTGCCCTGCTCGGTTTGCTCCTTCTCAGCATGTTACTTGCCTACATCCCGATGGGACCGGTCACGGTTGCTTCCGGAGTGGCCATCGCAGTGGTCAAATCCACTCTGGTCCTCGTGTTCTTTATGGAGCTGGTCCGATCACGTGCGTTGATCAGGCTTGCCGCGCTCGCCGGACTGATCTTCGTGGCGGTGATGTTCGCGCTTACCCTCGCGGACGTGCTGACCAGAGCCGGGAAGATCTAGCCCACTGGGTATTGCTCGGTGCAGCACCGTACAAAGCGTGCGAACGACCCGTCCCCAGACGCGTTGTAAACCCAGGAAGGGCTGCTCTCCGGAGAAAGGATTGAGCATGAACGTACGATGGGTGAATGGTTCCCAATCGGCTAATGGGACGCTCCGGGAGCTCGCCGTGTTGGGCCAGCTTCGAGGTGCGCTGACCATCGAGGACATTCGGGCCGCGCTTCCGATCGACCGCATGACCGAGGACGACGTTGCGCGGGCAGTCGCTTATCTCGAGGAAAAAGGCATCGAAGTCCTGGTCGACCCGAGCTTGCTGATCGGACCAGCATCGACAACGCGGGAGGAACTGGTTGATCGAACCGCCGCGGCGGGACCTCCGAAGACGACCTCGCCAATGCCCGAACAGTCCCAGCAAGTGGCCCGCAGCGTACCCGCACGACCATCTGCTGGCGGGGACCTCGACCGCTCGGCCTCGGCGACGGTCTGTGTTCTTCTTGCGGCAGTCCTGGTCTGCATATTGGCTGCGATTCTCTTCTGGAAGGTTTGGTGACCCTATGTATGGTCCGGCCGTGCGTTGCAAGTGGTTTCGCCGAGCTGGCGGTGAGCGGTCTTGCATCAATGTGTCCGGCCTTTGATTGGAGCATTTGCTCCGGACCATCATGGATATCAGCGCGCGTGCGTTCTCGTTAGCGGACAGGCCTCGATTGGGCCATTTGGGTCACCAGTGTTCGCATGCGCCGGGAAGACCGAACCTCCATCTCGTCTCATCCTCTCGCAGACCTCGGCTGGAAAATGTTGATAGGGCTACGTCATCGCTTGCTCCTCATATCGCTCAGTCCCTTTGTTCGAGCCAAGGGCCGTTACTTCGTCCCGGCCCGCAGAACGTCGATCGCGTCGCGCGCAGGGGCGGTCAAGGACAGCCGTCGCGCTTGGCTTGCGGCTGGCTCGGGCGTTGCCAGGCTGCGCCTTGACCGCGCCGAGCACGGCGCGAGGATCAAGCGGGTCGGACGCCTGCATCGTCGGTCCTCGTCAGCTCGAAGGCGCGTCCTTTGGCCAGCACCGCCCAGGCGATGCGGGCAAGCTTGTTGGCGAGCGCGATCGCGACCACGTTGTGGCAACCGCCTTTTGGCGGCTTCGATCCAGGACTTGAGCCCGTAACGTTCCCAGTTCTTTATTCTGACCAGCACAACCCATGCCGCCGGAACGAACAGAACGCGCAGGTAGCGATTGCCGCGCCTTGAGATTTTGCCGAGGATCGTGCGGTCTCCCGTTGAGATCTGCTTGGGCACCAGTCCGAGCCAGGCGCCGAAGTCGCGGCCTTTGGAGAATACGTCTCCAGTGCCGATCGCGGCCACCATGGCGCTCGAAATGATCAGCCCGATGCCAGGCACCGTCATCAGGCGCGAACATGCCTGATCTTGACTGGCCAGTGCTTCGATCTCGCCGAAGAGGCTATCGATGCGCTGATCCAGCCGGCGCCAGTCGCCTGCCAACTACTCGATGATACGCAACATGCGTGGCGATAGGGCATCGGTGCGCGTCGCAAGGATAGTGGGCAATTCTGTACGCAAGAAGCCGATACCCTGGCGTACGGCGATCCCGCGTTCCAGCATGAAGGTACGAATCTGGTTGATGATGCCGGTGCGTTGCGACACCAGCCGCTCGCGCACCCGGTGCAGCGCCTGCAGATCCAGTTGCTCCGCGGTCTTGGTCGCCACGAACTTCATCGTCGGGCGCTGCACGGCTTCGGCAATCGCTTCGGCATCATTGAAGTCGTTCTTCTGCCCCTTGCTATAGGGACGGACATATTTGGCCGGCATCAATCTGGCATCGTGACCAAGCGATGCGAGTTTGCGGCTCAGGTGATGTGCGCCGCCGCCGGCCTCCATGCCGATCAGGCAAGGTGGAATATTTGCGAGCCGCGCTTCCACTTGGCCGCGCGACCACTTTTGCCGCAGCACGATGGCGCCGCGCGCATCGTGGCCCACGACGTGGAACGAGTTCTTGCCGATATCGATGCCAATCACGGCGATCGCGGTATTGGGTGTCTGAGACATGGCGGGCTCCTGGTCTTTGGCGCCCCTTGCCAGCTTCGCTTGCTGGCGGGGCGGGAGCACGGCCGGACCATCCCATTAGCGGAGGCATTTGGACGTTGACGGAATAGGCATGTGATCCCCGTCTGGGCAAGTGCGGGCCTCTGGGGCCTGCTTGGAGCTTCTTCGTTGGTGGCCGGGACCGCCGTAGCCTACCTCGCGACGCTGCCAAGGTGGCTGACCCCCGGCATCATGTCGTTCGGCTGCAGGGTTCTGATCTCGGCGGTGGCCTACGATCTCTTGGAGGATGGCTACCAGGAAGGCGGAATATTGCCGATCGTTGCCGGCGCTCTCGTCGGCTCTATCGCATGGGCCTTCGCGGACCACGTCGTCTCGGAACGTGGCGCACATCTCCGCAAGCAGTCCGGCAACCGCCAGCGGCAGGCGGCCAAGGGCGGAGGCATGGCCATCGCCGTCGGATCGCTCCTGGATGGCATTCCCGAAAGCGTTGTGCTCAGTCTCTCGTTGTTGAGTTGGAAAGGGGTGCGCAGGGCGATCCTCTGCGCGATCTTCCTGTCCAACTTTCCCGAGGGTCTGTCGAGTGCAGTTGGCATGCGCATTTCCGGACGGAGTGCGTCGTAAGGGTTCGGGCTATGGATCAGGATCGCCGTTCTGTCGGGGCTGAGCTCTCTTTGTAGCGCAGCGTGTCTGCAGGGCGCCTCCCACAGCTGACCGCCACCGTGAACGCTGTGGCGGCCGGCGCGCTTTTGACGATGGTGGTGAACATTATGATCCCGAAGCGCTGGCCGCTAGGGGTTCTCGGCCGCGAACATTCATCGGGCGCGTGGGCGATTCGTGCCGGACTGAGAAGATGCAGCGTTGCGGCAGTCTCGATGCAGCGGATGCGGCAAACAGCGCCGACTCCGACCGATGTCAGCGACAGTCGCCAGCCGAACTGTGCATCGCAGCTCTCACCGTTCGAGCATCTACCTAGCTCCTAGCTTAGGGTACTGCTGTCGGTCGCCAGCGCTTGGCGGCTTCTGAACATTGGGAGCTATCCGCTGGGCGCCACGTCCTTCTCTTGGACAGCTCCTGGATCGTGGAGAAGATCTCCGACAGCCAATCGTCGTGCTGACGTCCCAGATGGCGCCGACGACTCTCCGCTCGCCGACGGGACGCTCGCGTTTGCTGGCCGATCTCGCCGGTTCGCGCTTAGCCAGCTATGTCCCAGCGCTGTCCCGGTTCTGCGAGTTCTGTATCAGGAAGACCATCAGGAACGTGACAATGGTAGTGCCGGTGTTGATGACCAGCTGCCATGTATCGGAAAACCTGAAAAGGGGCCCCGTAACGGCCCATACGATCACCACGGAGCAAGCCAGAACAAACGTCGAGGCGCGGCCGGCTGCTTGAGAAGCTTTGTTGGCAATAGTCGGGAACAGGCTGCGACCCGGTCGATCCCTCCCCTGATCGGTCTCCCACATATCTGCCTCCTGGTTGTCGTGGATGGTCGTTGAAACACCCTGCGAAAAACAACTGCGGTCTAGCTGCGTGAGTTCCCATCCGCGGGGCGTCAGCACTCAAGAGGTAGGCCCGCCTTCGCGCGCAACACGAGCGACCCGTATAGCTCGCGCGGTTTGGTCTCGCTTGGCGGTCGGGCCGTGCGGGTAGCTCGTGGACGAACAGCACATCAGCCTCCACCGTTGTGCGATCTTGCCCCTCAAAGGCGAGAAGTTCGATCTGGTGAGCCATCCGCCTAACGGGGACGATGCGCCGCACCTGTCCGCTGCAGCGCCGGGGAAAGCGCCCGTGTTGGCAGCAATCTAATCGGCACAGAAGCCAGTCCCTGCTGCTCAGTCCGTTACTGTACACAGAACGAAAACGACGTCAGGAACGACCGCCGAGGAGCGTGATTGTGTCCCTGATGGCGCGCGCCACTGCTGGCTTTGTACGACGCGCGCACGTTGAAAGTGCAGCGCGGATTTTTCTTCAGATCCGGCTGCGTGAGTGCTCACAAGAACCGCGTGCGGACCGAACTTCCATTTCTGCTTTCCCTGGGGAGGCTACACTAGGACCCACTACAGCGCCGATTATGCCCCGGCCTATTACGGCTACCGCTATCGGCACGTGGTTCGACCGGCCTTTGTTTTTTTTGGCGGACGCTCCCGCGGCGGCACTTCTATCACCATCGCTGGTACCATCACTGGTGATGCGAAGCCGCGATAGATGGTTTGGCGCCAGACGCTGAGCTCTTGTTCGGGTCGATAGCTTGCAAGGTCGCCCGAGGCAGTTCGATGCGGATAACAGAAACGCTGCGAAGTAAACCGAGGAGGATCAGATGAACACGACAAAGAGCAAGTTTCTGCTGACCACAGCAGTGTTGCTCGCTGGCGTCAGCCTGGCGTCGGCCCAAGGCATGCGCGAAGGTGGCAGCGGCGGAATGAGCGCTGACCGAGAAGCCGGCGGCGG
Source organism: Bradyrhizobium sp. CCBAU 45384 (assembly GCF_028128665.1). NCBI lineage: Bacteria > Pseudomonadati > Pseudomonadota > Alphaproteobacteria > Hyphomicrobiales > Nitrobacteraceae > Bradyrhizobium > Bradyrhizobium sp. CCBAU 45384. The sequence continues at coordinate 105,352 of NZ_LBIZ01000105.1, read as the reverse complement.
CGCTGCGGAACACGGCCGGTCGGGCGCTGAAATGTCGCACGGCGCAGGTGGTGCTGCCCACAGCGAGGGAATGGCGCAAGGCCGCGCAGGCGGTCGGACGGAGGGTATTCCAGCTGCGCACGATAGCGACCGCACCGCCTCCAAAGGCGAGCAGACCATCGGCCATGGACGCGGCGAGCGCGACAACGCGCGTCAGTCCCAATCCGGATCTGAGATGCATGGCAAGGACCAGACCGTCGGTCAGAGCAAGAGCGACCGCGACCAGGCGCGTCAATCCAGGTTCGAAAACGACAAGAACAAGATCGGGCAGAAGAACCAAACCATCGGCCGGGGCCGCAGCGATCGCGACAATGCGCGCCAGTCCAGGTCCGATAGCGACAAGAGCGGCCAGAAGGAGCAGACCGCCGGACAGAGCGGCAGCGACCGCACGCGTCAGTCTCAGGGCGCGGAGCAGAACAAGAGCGCGACCACCGGTGGCAACACCAAAGACAATGCGCAGGGCAGGAACGCTCAGGGTCAGAGCACGACTACGACTGGTTCCAACGCCAACAGCAACGCTCAAGGACAGGCGCAGCGCCAAGCCCAGGGTGGGACCGCTCAGAGCATGTCCGGACGCGTGCAAGTGAACGCGCAGCAGCAGGCGAAGCTGCAGCAGTCGGTATTGAACTCTCGTAATGTGGAACGGGTACGCGTCAACGACAACGCCATCCATTTCCGCGTCGATGCCGGCGTGGTCGTGCCACGGAACATCTCCGTCGTCTCCGTCTCAGCTTATCCGGCGCTTATCGACATCTATCCGGACTACCGCGACGATAGCTTCTTCGTCGTCGATGACGAGATCGTCATCACTGACCGAAGCCGCAGGATTGTCGACGTCATTCCAGCGGGTCCGCGGACGCACTTTGCCCACCGTGGCAGCTCGAGCGGTACAACCGGCGGCAGTATCGCCGCGCTAGATCTCAGCCCGGACGAGATTCGCGTTGTCCAGCGAGTCCTGATTGAACGCGGCCTGCTGTCGGGCGAGGCGGACGGCATCCTCGGACCCGATACGCGCGCCGCGCTGATCAGCTTCCAAAGACAGGAAGGCTTCCAGACAACGGGTTCGATCGATACCCGCACGGTCGCTGCCCTTGGTGTGTCCAATCAGATCAGAGCCGCGCAGGGCCGACCGACGACCGTTGGTCAAGGTCGGAACGGCGAGGCGGCGCAGCAGCACACGACGGGGCAAGGCACAAGCCAGAACAACGCGCCGGAGCAGCAGAACCAAACGTTGACCTCAGGCCAGGCAGGCACAAGCAAGCCTTCGGAACAGACGACCGGCCAGGCTCCCGCGCGAGACAACAATCAGTCCACCAGTCAGCCGGGCACCAGCCCGACCACACAGCCTGGACAAAACAACCAGAATAGCGCCCCGCCGCCTTCGACGTCGGGTCAGCCGGCCCAGAAGCAACCCAGCCGCTAAATGCGCCGGGAAAGCCCGGCCTTGAGGCGGGGCTTCTCTTTTCCGGGCAGGCTCAACCCGGTGCGCTCGGCGACGGCCTTTGCGCTGAGACCAGATTGCTGCCCGGCTGGATCTCCTAAGCCACCGGGCTGTCGATCAGCCGAGTTGCCCGGTGAGCAGAAACGCGTGTGCAATAGCGGGATTGTGGTAGGCGATGAGCAGGCTCAAGCACCATGGCAGGAGTGAGGCCAGCGCTATCAGCTCGCACTCGGACGCCGGCGGGAATCGGGATCTGACTGGCAGCTCAGTGGGCAAGGGAAGCGCTCCTTTCCGCGAAGCCTCGTCGCGCAAGCGCGAGCACTTCGCCAGCCACCGCTTTGAATCGCCGGCCCTGGCTTCAGCCGTTGCCAACGAATCGCATCCGCAACGGCTTGAGCACGAACAGAGCCAATGCAACCACCACGAAGTTCATGACGGCAGTCAATACGAAGACCAGGTGCCAACCGCCGCTCGCTGATTTGATGAGATTGGCAACCGGCACCAGGAAGGCCGACGCGCCTTTGGCAGTGTAGAGCAGGCTGAGATTGACGGTCGCAAACTTGGTTCCGAAAGTGTCCGTGCATGTGGACGGGAACAGGCTGAAGATTTCACCCCACGTCAGGAAGATCAACGCAGCGAAGAGAACGAATGCCCAGGGAGCGTGCCCCAGCGTCCCCAGCAGCCAATACGCTACGCCGCCGAGACCGAACGCGATCGCCATGGTGTGTTCGCGCCCAATTTGGTCTGAGATCCAGCCAAACAGAGGACGCGCTCCACCATTGCAGATGCTGTCGACGACCAGGGCCACGCTCAGCGCCGACGCGCCAAACAGGATTACCACGTTCCCAATATTAAAGTCCTTGGCAATAGGTGCGATCTGCGCCGTCGCCATCAACCCGCTCGCCGATACCATGATGAACATGATGTAGAGGAGCCAGAAAACCGGAGTGCCCAATACTTGCCGAGGCGTGTAGCTACGCGTCGTCTGCATCACTCTTGGTGCCGCGACGCCGACCATCTCGTCGGGATCCGGTGCCCGCAAGAACCACGCCAGAATGAAAACCATCCCGCCCTGGACCAGCCCGAACCAGAAAAAAGCTGTTTCGTAGCCGGCAGCATCAATCACCGCGCGAATAGGAATGACGGTCAGCGCCGCGCCGGCCCCGTATCCGGCAGCCGTAAGACCGACGGCCAAACCGCGACGGTCCGGAAACCACTTGACGGCTTGACCGACACAGGTCGCGTACACCGCTCCGCCTCCAGTGCCACTGACCACGGCACCGAGATAGAGCATCGCAAGCGATTCTGCGTACGCATTGATGATCCAGCCGAGAGCGACCAGGATGCCTCCAACGGCGACTACCAGCTTGGCGCCGCGTCGCCCGCCAAGACTGTCAACGATCCAGCCATGGATCGGCGTGAGCCAGGTCTCGAGCGCGATGAAGATGCTGAATGCAACCTGGATCGACGCGATCGACCAGCCATGCGCCTGGCTGATGGGATTGACGAAGAGCGTCCAACCATATTGCAGGTTGGCGATCAGTATCATGCAGAGCAGGCAGCAGATGAGCTGGGTCCGCCGTGTCGCCGGAATTGCGTGCGATCGGGAATCGATGGTTACAGTTGTCATGTTCTGTCCCTGTTCCGGCACGGATGTGCCGATTGGCCATTCATAGAGGCAGGGGCGCCCGCGTGCTTTGCGAGTTTCGGGTTGGCTCAGTTGGACTTTAAGCTCAGGTCCCGAAAGGCGGGCCTCTTTCCATCTGCCCGGTACGCGGCAGGATTTCACTGACCTTTGGAATAGGTAGAGGTCCGGGATGTTCCAAAAATGTATCTAGTCCTTTCGTTGTGGAGCACTCGTCGAATGGCCGGTCAGGCCGCTACGCCATTTGTCCGGAAGCCCTTTGCCGAAAGGGGAGATGCTGCCGGAGTCGTTCGGCCCCGATGACTTCGGAGCGAAGAGAGAGTAGTCTTGGACGATGACGTTCTATGCCGGCGGGGGGACAGGCGAGTTCGGACGTTTCGGAGAGCGTGCGATGGGATAGCGCTGGAAAATGCGCTGATCAGTGACGACCGCGAGCAGACGGTTCGGGTCCAGAATCGCGTGCTCGCTGGACTCGCGCCAGCGTCCTTCGAGCGGCTCCGTCCCTTCCTGCAGCCCGTCGCCCTCAAGCGCCGGGCGATACTTCAGGACCATCATCATCCCATCGAGCACATCTACTTCATCGAGCGCGGCGTTGCGTCGCTGCTGGCGCGGACGCAGCGCGACGGGCCCGTCGAAGTCGCGATGGTCGGACGTCTTGGCTTGGTAGGCGTCACGGCCGTGCTCGGAATTCAGAGCTCGCCCAATCGATGCCTGATGTCAGTCCCCGGTTATGCATTGCGCATTGCGGTATCCGACCTGCGACGGGTCGCGCACAGAGACCCCGACGTCCAACAGCAGTTGTTCAGCTATATCCACGCGCTGTTGGTCCAGAACACACAGACCACCCTTTGCAGCGCCCGCCACAGCGTTGAAGAAAGGCTGAGCCGATGGCTTCTGCTTGCGGCCGACCGGCTGGACGACCGGATCATTCCGGTGACTCACGACATGCTGTCGGTCAGCCTGGGTGTACGGCGGGCCAGCATCACGACGACGCTTGCGGAATTGGAGCAGATCGGCGGTCTTGCCCGGCAGCGCGGCGGGATCTACCTAACCGATCCGGCGACTCTGGAGCGTCGGACCTGCGAATGCTATCAGATCATAGCGTCGGAATACGGGCATCTGAATCGCGGCCTGCATGAGCACCGCATTCGCGCGGATCGCAGCATGATCCGCACCTGTCTTTGCTGCGTCTGACCCACTCACTCAAATTGCAGGATTGGTCGGCGCGGCGTGACTTTCGGCCTCCGTCGATCTTCGTACAGCAGCGTACCAAGTGACCGTCTTTAGTCAGAAGGCCAGCCAGCCCGTGAAAGCTATAGTGACGTTGAAGAAAGCAAGATCCAGGACGAGCCAGACTGATCCACCATCCGGATGAGCCTTCTCCGACTGGAGACATCCACGGGAGGAATCCAGATGAGTATGGGTAAATCCTTGCGCGTCTCGAGACGCCGTTTCCTGAAGCAAGCCGGTCTCACCCTGGCTGCCGCTTCAGCACCGTCTCTGACTGCGCCATTCATATCCAGAGCGCGCGCCGACGTTAAATCGCTCTCCATCGTTCAATGGAGCCATTTCGTTCCGGAATACGACAAATGGTTCGATCAGTTCGCAAAGGACTGGGGTGCGAAGAACAACGTCACCGTCACCGTAGATCACATCCCCGTCGCCAACGTCGCCGCCCGCGCGGCGGCCGAAGCCTCGGCCCAATCAGGTCACGATCTGTTCGGCTGGAATGGCGCAGGCGGGGCGCACCTCTACCGGAAGTTCCTGGTCGATGTGACAAGTCTTGTCGATGCAACCGAGAAGAAATACGGCACGGTCAGCACGATCGGTCGGCAGATCGGCTACAATCAGGACGACAGGACCTGGTCTGCATTCCCCGATTTCTACATCAGCTTCCCGGCCATGTATCGCAAGAGCATGTGGGACGAGATCGGAATGAAGCCGGACACCTGGGACAACCTCCGAATCGGCGGCGCCAAGCTGAAGGCGAAGGGGCATCCGGTCGGCATTTCGCTCGGACACAGCAACGACCCCAACACGACCTGGCGCGGCCTGCTGTGGAGCTTTGGCGGCGCGCTTCAGGATGCGGAAGGCAAGAACGTCGTGCTCAATAGCAAGGGGACGGTCGAAGCCGTCAAGTTCGCTGCCGCGCTCTACAAGGAGGCGATGACGTCGGAAGTGCTGTCGTGGGATGATTCGAGCAACAACCGCTATCTTGTTTCGGGCATCGGCTCGATGATCGTCAATCCGATCTCAGCCTATCGGACGTTCCAGAAGACAAACAAGCAGGGCGCTGACGACACCTTCGTGATGGCGCCGCCGAAGGGACCGGTGCGCCAGATCATGGGCGGCGCCTCCGAGTTCTACGGCGTCTGGAAGTTCGCCAAGAACAAGGATGGTGCGATCGAGTTTCTCAAATACTACGCCGATCATTGGCCGGAAGCGTTCAAGGCCAGCGAAGGCTACAATAACCCCTGCTTCGCAAATCTCGTGCCGAAGCCGATGCCTATTCTCTCGAACGATCCGACCTCGACTCCGGCCGACAAACTGGCGGTGCTGCAGGATTCGGAGCAGTGGTCGGCATCTCCGGGATATCCGGGACCGTCCTGGCCCGCAGTCGACGAGGTCTACAACGACTTCGTCATCTGCGACATGATGGCGAAAGCCGCGAGCGGTCAGATGTCCGCCGAGGACTCCGTCAAATGGGCGCACCAACAGGCGGAGGCGATCTTCACGAAGTGGCATGGGAAAACCTGAGGCGGCGCCCGGGTCGCGACTTTCCTTTGCGCGATCCGGCCGCTGCTGAGGTCGTCGCTTTTGACGATCACAATGGTCGCTCCGTCCAGGCATTGACGGCAGAGCGCGATGCATGAGTTCTTGGAGGTTCAATGGCAGCGGTATTGACCAGGGACATCGTCAAGCGGTTTGGCGAGGTCGCCGCCGTCAATGGCATTTCGCTGACGGTGCCGGACGGCGAGTTCATGGTGCTGCTCGGCCCCTCCGGCTGCGGCAAGACAACGTTTCTGCGCATCATCTGCGGCCTCGAGCAGCAAACCAGCGGCGATCTCCTGATCGGCGGCAACGTCGTCAACGACATCCCGCCACGGGCTCGCGGAGTTGCGATGATGTTTCAGAGCTATGGTCTCTACCCGCACTACACCGTAGCCAACAACATCGCCTTTCCGCTGCGTACGCAGCGCTTGCCCGGCGAGGAGATACGCAAAAAGGTCGCATGGGCCTCACAGCTGCTCGGCATCGGCCACCTCCTGGACCGCCGGCCGCGCCAACTCTCCGGTGGTGAGCGCCAGCGTGTTGCGCTGGCGCGCGCCCTCGTCCGCGAGCCGACCGCGCTGTTGCTGGATGAGCCGCTGTCCAATCTCGATGCCAAATTGCGCACCTCGGCTCGCCAGGAAATCAAGAACTTTCAGCAGCGCGTTCGTCTCACGACCATCTACGTGACCCACGACCAGATCGAGGCGATGGGCATGGGCGACCGCATTGCGGTGATCGACCATGGACGGGTTCGGCAAGTGGGCACGCCTACCGAGATCTACGAGGACCCTGCAGACCTTTTTGTCGCGACCTTTGTCGGTGCGCCGGCGATGAATATCGTCACCCGCAACGGCGGCGGGTACCTCGGATTTCGACCGGAGAATTTCCTGCCCAAGGACATGATCGACGACGGCGGCAAGACCGAATTCTCGTTTCGTGTCGATCGTTCCGAATATTTGGGGTCAGAACGCATCGTTTATGGCGTGATGGACGGGTTCGAGTCAAAGCAGCCGATCACCGCGAAGCTGCCGCCAGCTCATGTGGCGGAAGACAGTATTCGTCCGGGCGAATGGCATTCCTTTGCGGTGAAGAACAATGCGCTGCGGCACTTCGACGCCAGCGGCCATCGCCGAGCTCGCCACTGACCCAGGGATTTGCCGATGGCCGTCATCGCAGAACCTATTAGCAAGCCGATTTCGCGCTTTCGCTTCATCCTCGACCGTCGAGAGGTGTTCGCAGCGATCCTGGTCGCGCCGGCGATCATTTACGTCCTGCTTCTGGTGGGCTTGCCGCTCCTGCTCGCGGTCTACTACTCGCTGAGTGCCTATACGATCTACGATCCGACCTGGAAGTTTGTCGGTCTGGCCAATTTCGAGCAGATTCTGCAGGATCCGACGTTCCTCGATACCCTGCGCAACACGTTTGTTTTTACGTTCGGTTCGCAACTGCTCGGCCTCGTGCTCGGAAAGTTCGGCGCCTTTCTACTGTTGCGACCCTTCCCCGGCCGCAGGATCGTGCGGGCGCTGATCATCCTGCCGTTTGCGGTGCCGGTCGCGCTCGCCACGATCGCCTGGCAATGGATGTTCGATTCGCTCTACAGCGTGATCAACTGGACCTTGATTGCGGCCGGCCTTCTCACCCGGGAGGAGGCGCCGAACTGGCTCGGCAATTCGTACCTCGCGATGCTGTGCATCGTCATCATCAACGCCTGGCGCTTTTTCCCGTTTGCCATCGTGATCTTCCTCGCCGGCATCACCTCGGTTCCGCAGGACGTGATCGACGCTGCGACCGTCGATGGGGCGGGCTTCTGGCGTCGCAACTATCAGATCATCCTGCCGATGATCCTGCCGATCATGGCGATCGGCCTGATCTTCGGCATCGTATTCACATTCACCGATCTCTCCATCGTCTTCCTGCTGACCATGGGTGGCCCCGGTGGCGCGACTTCGGTCCTGGGCTTTGCGGGCTTTCAGACCGGCATCATCTCCGGCGACGTATCGCATGGTGCGGCCATCTCACTCTTCATGCTGCCGGTGCTGCTTGTCGTCGTGATCTTTATGCTGCGGTTCATTCGTCGTCGGGAGATCTGACATGTCGCGTCCGTTTTTACGTTCGCTCCGTGAAATTGGCTTCTTCCTCGGCCTCGCTTTTTTCGTCGTCCTAGCGGCGTTTCCGTTCTATTGGATGGTGATCACTGCGTTCAAGCAGAACAGCGACCTCTACGACGTCACCAACATCCCGTTCTGGTTCAATGAGCCGCCGACGCTCGAGCACATCAAGTATCTGTTCGAACAAACGCTGTTCGCGCGCTGGCTGCTGAACTCGCTGATCATCGGCATCTGCGTGACCGCGATCACGCTGGTGACCGCGATACCGGCCGGCTACAGCCTGGCCCGCATGACGAGCCGCAAGGGCGAAGCGCTCGGGATCATGATCTTCCTGACTTATCTGGTGCCGCCGACCCTGTTGTTCCTGCCGCTGTCCCGGATCATCGCCGGACTCGGGTTGCAAAACTCGATGTGGTCCCTGGTGTTGGTCTACCCGACGTTCACGATCCCGTTCTGCTCCTGGCTGTTGATGGGATTCTTCAAGGCGCTGCCGGTCGAGATCGAGGAAGCTGCAATCGTCGATGGCTGCAGCCTGTTCGGCGCATTCATCAAGATGGCGGTCCCCTTGTCGGTTCCGGCAATCTTGACCGTGGTGATTTTCACCTTCACCCTGACTTTGCAGGAGTTCGTCTACGCACTGACCTTCATCTCGTCGTCAGACCAAAAGCCGATCACGCTGGGCGTGTCGACCGACCTTATCCGCGGGGACGTGTTCTTCTGGGGCGAGATCATGGCCGGCGCCTTAATCGCCGCCGTCCCCGTGGCGATTGCCTACAATCTCTTCCTCGATCGCTTCATCGCCGGCATCACCGGCGGTGCCATTAAGTAGATGGTCGCAGGGCCTGCTTTGGCAAGCTGTTAGGGGGTGGGTGTCCTCGATGCGCTTCGAGGGCTACGCCGCTTCATTGGCCAGCGCAGCACGATGTGCCAAGCGCAAATAGTCCTGGCGAAACTCGGTCTAGTGACAAAGTTAAGATATATTGAGTCAAGCTGCGACGCGGTCTTCAATATCGTCGATCTCGGGCTCGTCTACGATATTGCCGTCGCGGAGGACGGTGTGGCCCGGATCTCCATAACTACGAGCGGCTGCCCCGCGACCGGCTATCTGAGGGACGGTGCCGGTGAAGCAGCGCAGTCCATCGCCGGGCTTCCATGGGTCGATGTCCAGCTCACCTACGATCGACCATGGGCCACCGACATGATGAGCCAGGCGGCGAAAGACTACCTGGGGGTCGGCCGATGAGGCAGGCCTCCCTCGGTCCCGGCCTCGATCAACTTGCTCTTGCTCGATGCCCTGCAAAAGCTTGCCGACGCCACCGAGGTTGACGCAGCCTGCCGAATTGCCGGCAACGCCTGCGTCATCCTCCGTCGAACTGCGCCAAAGGATGAGAGGCGCTTCAACGCCCCGCTACAGCGCCTCGTGCGCAAGCTGTGATCGATCTCGTGGAGGTGGCCGGATCGCATGCTGGCTAGGACTGGAAATGGAGGCGCTGCAGTTTGCAAAACATCGAAGCTATGTATACCTTTAGTCCTCTCCGGCTGCCAATTAGTCAATTTGGGATCCGCATGCGACTGACGAACTTTACCGACTACGCGCTCAGGCTGCTGATGTACGCGGCGGTCCATGACGACCGCCTGATCACCATCGAGGAAGTGTCCGAGGTCTACAAGATATCGCGCGCGCACCTGATGAAGATCACGAACACCCTGACGCGGGCAGGTTTTCTGAAGGCTGTGCGGGGACGCTCCGGCGGACTGACGCTGGCAAAGCCGCCGCGCAAGATAGGCTTGGGAGACATCGTCCGCGCCACCGAACCCGATTTCGCTCTGGTCGAATGCTTTTCTACGGGCAACCAATGCATCATCACACGCAGTTGCCGGTTGCGCGGCATCTTCCACGAGGGGCTCGATGCGTTCAATGCGGTGCTTGACAAGTACACGCTCGCCGACCTGATGCTCAGGCCCAAGGACTTTGGTGTCCGCCCCGCAGCATGACCGGCAACGCTTTCAACTCGCCGGTCAGGCGGCTAGTCTCGCCGCCAATGCTGCTTGCTCGGCGGCAGCCCGCGTCGCTGCCACTGCCATCCAATCGCGCAGAAGGCCCTTGTCCTCTTTCGAAAATGATTCCCGCCGCTTGACGTCATCCAGCGTTTCGCCTGGGTGGCATCGCTCGAAATCCTCGCGGATAAGCGCCTCGAGGTAAGTCTGTTCCGCCTCGTTCGCCGGATCTACATGGTGATGGGAGTTGCTCAACATTTCCGTTTTCCATTGACGGGTCTTCATTCACGTCACCGCGCTCAAGCATCGAAATGATCCATGCGGAACATTCGCTCGTCCCGGCTGAAGCCATGACTTCCAGCCTCTCCGCGCGCGAGAGCCGGCCGTCGTGGAAGCAGTTCGGCTTGCCATCCGCCATGATGGGCTGAACGGAACGTCGCAAGCTCAGAATCAACGGATCAGCCATGGTCTTCAGTCCCGCGGTCGAGCAGACGCAGGCGAACTCGCCAGACATAGGGTCCCGTTTCCAGATATGACCAGCCGCAACGCGAGCCATGACGCGCCTCGAGTTGCAGCCGCAGCCGCCTCGGATCGTGATCCACCACGATCTGCAGCGAGTCATCCGGCGCGAGGTGCTCGAACAGGCGGAAGAGGATCGAATGACGGTATTGCGGGTCGATATCCGCAACGTTGATGACGCGTTCAGTGCAGTTCAACTCTGGCACGATCGGACTCCTCAGGAGCTATGCTCCGCGCAGGCGGCTGCGCGGGATGTTGAGCCATCAATTCGAGGTCGCGAAACAACGCTTCGATATGTCGGATCAGCCGCTCCGACTGGGGCGGATCGAGAAGTCTGTGCAGGACCGCATGGAAATGGGGCTTCAGGATCTTTCCAGTGATCCCCCGCTCTGCGACTATCAGATCGACGATGTTCCTGCCAAGCGGAGAAAGCTCATCGCTTGTCGTCGCGGGATCTAGGATGGAGCTGATGGATCGTTCCACCTCGCTCCACTTGGCGCGCGAAATGTGGGTCAGTACGTTGCAGATATGCGGATGGGCGCGAAATGACGCGTAGATGCGGAAGGCGAGCTCGGCCGTCGGGAGCTTCGGGCGCAGCTTGCTTTTAGACACCTCTGTAGTCCGCGGCCGGGCTTGGGCCCGGAGTTTCGTACCGCGGGCCGGCCGCGCCATTGCTCGGGCGTCCAACTTGGCAGACACGGACATCACTTGACACTCCAGCTCTTAAAGATATATATGATATATATCTTTAAACGTGCTTCGACAAGGAGAATCTCTGATGATCGAGAACCTCCAAAACGCCCTATCTCAAGCACCGTCCGATCGCGTCATAGAGTTCAGCGACAACACCTTTCTCGTGGACGCCGCACTCATTGGCGAGCTCCTGCACGTGCCGGCAACCAGCGTGCCGATCCTGATGCGGGAGGGAAGGATCACGAGCGTTTGTGAGCGCGGAACCGGGCAAGACGAAGGGGAGTTTCGGCTCACCTTCTTCTACCGTAGCCGCCGCGCACGGTTGATCACGGACCCGGCGGGCCGCCTCCTCCGTAGATCGGCGATCGATTTTGGTGAACGCCCAATACCGGACGCCCTGCGCCGGGGCGCCGGCTGACAGGCATGACGTTGCTATCGGGACCAGGAGACGAGAGATGACTGATATTCATTCCATTCATGGTGTGGACCTGCCTGGCGGCGACCTCGAAATCGCTAAGATGCCGGGGCATTGGCTGCTTGCCAGGCTCGGCAAGCGTGTCTTGCGTCCTGGAGGCCTCAAACTGACGCGGGCGCTGCTCGACGATATGGCCATCAACCCCGCGGACGAGGTCGTGGAGTTTGCGCCCGGTCTCGGCGTCACCGCCCGCATGATTCTGCAACACGAGCCACAGCATTATACGGCAATCGAGCGTGACGCCCACGCGGCGCGATGGACCGGCCGGCAGCTGCCGTCCGCTCCTCATATTTCGGTCCTCGTTGGTCGATCCGACCAGACGCAGCTGCCCTCCGCGTCCGCTTCACTCGTCGTCGGTGAGGCGATGTTGAGCATGCAGACCGCGGAGCACAAGCGCCGGATCGTGGCCGAGGCGTTCCGGCTGCTGCGTCCCGGCGGCCGGTACGGCATTCACGAACTCGCTATCGTCCCGGACGACGTGCCGCCCGACCGGCAGCGCGAGATCGATCGGGCGCTTTCCTCGGTCATCCACGTCGGTGCCCGGCCGCTACGCAGTCAGGAATGGAAAGCCCTCTTACAGAGCGTCGGATTTCGCGTTGTTGCCCTCGGAAATGCGCCGATGCACCTGCTTCGGCCGCTTCGGCTGATCGAGGACGAAGGCATTCTTGGAGCTTTGAGGCTGGCAAGAAATCTCATGAAAGACAACGCGGCGCGACGCCGGGTCATGGCCATGCGATGGGTGTTCGAGCGCTATCGGTCAAACCTGAGCGCCATCTACATGGTCGCGCAAAAGGACCCATAGCGCATCGCGCGGCGGTGAGCCCGACGAAAAACAGGGAGCGACTGTCCTGATGGCAGTCGCCACCAGCCCGGTTCCGCGCGAGCGCCGGTCTTCAGGCCTTGGCTTGACTTTCCACTTCGTCCGTAGCCGTCAATGCGAGGGCGCTATGGGCATAGGCACCACCGGCCCGCATCTCGGCTGCGACCCAAATTGCCTCCATCAGTTCCTGGCGCGTGGCACCCTGGCGGAGCGCGGCCTTGGTGTGTCCCTTGATGCAGTAGGGACACTGCGTCACGTGGGCCACTGCAACCGCAATCAGCTGCTTGGTCTTCGCCGGCAGCGCGCCGTCGGCAAACACTTGGCGGCTGAAGGCCTGGAAAGCTCTTTCGGTCTCTGGCGCAAGATGTCGGCGCTTTTCGGCAAGTTCGCGTGACGATGGCGGATACAGCGTATCGGTCATTTCAATACTCCCTGTTCTCGGCGAAAGCGGAGCCGGTTGTCCCTCGCGGCCGGGGCAAGATCACTCGCCGTTAGTGATACCCAACGCACATCACGTAGTCCCGCAGCAGGATCTGCTGATATTCCAGCTCTTCGAGGAGCGCTTCGAGCGCATCCTTCGCATTGAGCACGCCGACTGGACGGGAATCCGAATCCAGAATCGGGAAGTTTTTCAGATGCCGCTCTTTCATGATCGACCAGATATCGCTCAACAAGTCGGTGGGGCGGCAATAGACGACCGGCTTAGTCATAATGTCCGAAGCCGCCGCCATGCGGGAAGCCCCCTTGCAATGACTGACTTAGCGGACAACGTCCGTCTTGGTGATGACTTTCAGCCAACACCTCCATCGGATTTGCGTACGACCACGAGGTCTGCTTCGAGGTCGCGCAGGAGCCTTGCGGCGTCGATGAGTGAAGCCTCGTCGCCGAGGATGATGAGGCGGTCGCGTGCGGCGGGCAGCATTGCTTCGACAATCATTGACGGCCGATGCTCCCATGATGGGTTTTAACGTCGTTGATGCGCTCGTGTCAGAGTGTCCGCCGATGTCTGTCGAAAATGCGATCCGTCTCATCTCAAGCTCCATTCAGTTTCCTTTGAGAAGTAGATCCCTGAGCACGACGGCGTCGTTGTGTGCATCGTCATGCGCGGCGTAGACGAGCGTGATTGGCCCATCCTGTGCGAGCTCGCGCAACCGCTCGAACTCGGCGGGGTGCTGCTGGATTTCCGACCGGTAACGCCGCCGAAATTCCGGCCAGCGCTCGGGGGCATGTCCGAACCATTTGCGCAGCTGAGTGCTGGGCGCAATCGCCTTCAGCCATTCATCGATAGCGGCGTTCGTCTTCTTCACTCCGCGTGGCCACAGCCGGTCTATGAGAACTCGGGTTCCGTCTTCGGAGGTGGCCGGCTCGTAGGCTCGTTTGATCCTGATACGGTCTGCCGCGGTCTTCCTGCTCATGGCTATACTCCTTCCCTTGCCGTTGGAGCGATCCGGTGTCCGGCTCTTAAGGGGCGGCGTCAATTTCGCCATCCCCGAGCGCGGTTCGTACTCCGGAACGGAGAAGCGCGTGATCTTCAACGGGTCACTGGCCGGAAAGGTCTCCTGAAGCTCGGTGTCCAACTGAAGATCCAGCGCCTTCCTGGCGTCTTGATTGAGCAACCGTCTCGTCATGGCGCTCTCCTTCTGATTGCTTCGGTCACCGTCGCGAAGATGATCGACTCCCCTCCAGACGGCTATGTCCCCTCCATCATTGAATTCGCGGGAGAACTTCGAATTCGTGAAATCGCGGCGGCGAAGGCAACGTCCATTCGAGCGTAGTCGCTCCCGCTCCCCACGGGTTGCCAGCCGCTCTCGACTTGCGGGCAAGGGCGTAAACGAGCCCGGAAAAGAACACGAGCAGGCCGGCGGCGGAAACATAAGCGCCGATCGAGGAGATCAGGTTCATGCCCGCGAACGCGTCCGGATAATCCACGATGCGTCGCGGCATTCCCGACAGGCCGAGGAAATGCATGGGAAAGAATGCGAGATTGACGCCGATGAAGGTCAGCCAGAAGTGCAGCTTGCCCAGTGTCTCCGAGTACACGTATCCCGTAAACTTCGGGAACCAGTAGTACCATCCGGCGAAGATCGAGAAGACGGCGCCCAGTGACAGCACGTAGTGGAAGTGTGCGACGACGTAGTAAGTGTCTTGTAACGATCGATCGACCCCCGGATTGGCGAGCACCACGCCGGTCACGCCACCGATCGTGAACACGAAGATGAATCCAATCGCCCAGAGCATTGGCGTTTCGAATTTCAACGAACCGCCCCACATGGTGGCGATCCACGAGAATATTTTGACACCGGTTGGCACGGCGATCACCATGCTGGCGGCAGCGAAATAGGCCTGAGCGCTGCTCGACATGCCCACGGTGTACATGTGATGGGCCCAGACGACGAAGCCGATGAATCCGATGGCAATCATCGCATAAGCCATTCCGAGATAGCCGAACACGGGTTTGCGGCTGAAAGTCGAGACCACCTGGCTGATGATCCCGAACCCGGGCACGATCATGATGTAGACCTCTGGGTGACCGAAGAACCAGAAGAGGTGTTGGAACAGCACGGGGTCGCCGCCGCCATCCGGGGCGAAGAAGGTCGTCCCGAAATTGCGGTCGGTTAGCAGCATGGTGATGCCGCCGGCGAGCACGGGCAGTGATAAGAGCAGCAGGAATGCCGTCACCAGCACCGACCACACGAACAAAGGCATTTTGTGCATGGTCATGCCGGGGGCACGCATGTTGAAAATGGTGGTGATGAAATTGATCGCACCCAGGATCGAAGACGCGCCGGCCAGATGTAGCGACAGGATAACGAAATCAACCGACGGGCCGGGATGCCCGGCGGTTGAGAGCGGTGCGTAGAGTGTCCAGCCGGTGCCTGCTCCGGTAGAGCCGGGTTCACCTTCGACGAACATGGAAATGATGAGCAGCGCGAACGAGGCAGGGAGCAGCCAGAATGAGATGTTGTTCATACGCGGGAAGGCCATGTCCGGTGCGCCGATCATCAAGGGGACCAGCCAGTTACCGAAACCTCCCATCATAGCCGGCATGAGCGTGAAAAAGATCATGATCAGGCCGTGGCCGGTCACGAAGACGTTGTAGGTGTGCGGGTTGGCGAAGATCTGCACGCCTGGCTCTTGCAATTCGGCCCGGATCGCCACTGACAATATCGCGCCGATCAATCCGGCGGACATCGCAAACACCAAATACATCGTGCCGATGTCCTTGTGATTGGTCGAGTAGACGTAGCGACGCCAGCCCGTTGGGTGATGGTTTATATGCCGATCGGAGGAGGCGGCTTCTGACACCGACATCTTTATTTTTCCTTGAGCTGCGAGGCGCGCTCGCCCTGTGACGAACCCTTATCTCGACAGAACGCTTGACGGTTTCAATCCAGGGTTCTTCGGCCCCATTCTTTTAGAGTGCTGGCTGTCTTCTGATCGTCTGGCGAAAGGCTTCCATGCTCATTCGCAGTCTCCCGCACGTCCTGACGATCTTGTCACGCAAAGCGTGGTTTATGACGAGAGCCCTCAAGGCACCCCCTAGATCGCGCTGCTTCCGATCTGACGCAGTCGGGGAGGCCAGTCCGAAGTAAGCCGGATCGAGTTCGTGCATGTAGCACGGCGGCGACGCATATTCGTTTGTGGCGGGCTCGTCATAGTGGCGTTCAAAGCAGCCTCGGCTCATATTCATCTTTTCATTCATCGACACGCGCCTCCTCGTTCGTTGCCCGGAAGTGGTGACGTGTAGTCCACGTCCAATCTTGCTGCGACGTCTGTCCGAATTCCTTCCGATCAGACTGGCCTGGCCCATCGCGCGACAATCTGTAGGTCGGCGACGAACGACAAAATCGATTCGAAGTGCGAACCATTTGACGTTGTCATTGGCCACTTCCGCATGGAGTCACTCTCCGACGACTCGTAGCTCGTGCTGGCTTGCAACGGAAAGCAAGGCCGGACGCCGCGATTCACCCGTTGAGAGGGGAAACGCGTTCGGTGTGGCGCTTCCCAACCCGCGTTTTGCGGCATAGCTGCGACGAAACAGGACGACCTCGCCGACGACAGATAGAGCGATTTCTTCCGCTGTACGTGCGTCGATATTGATCCCGGCTGGCGCTCGAATGCGATCGAGAGACGGGCGATCGAAGCCGGCCGCGCGCAAATAGTCGATGACAAGGGCAGTTCTTTTCCGACTCGCAATCAGGCCGATGTAGCCAGCATCGCTGGCAAGCAGGCGTCGCAGCGAGTCATGGTCGCCGCGATGCTGGGTCGCAATGACCACGAAGTCGTTCGCTGTCGGCCTGAGCGCGACGTAGCTGGGATCATCGATGATCAGGTCCTTCGCGTCCGGATATCGATCTGGGGAAGCCGCGGGATCATCTACCACCACGTCGAACGACAGCAGCGCACCGAGGTGGCAAAGGCATTCGGCCACGCGTCCGTGACCGAGAATCCAGAGCGTGGGTCGCGGGATGACGGGCTCGACGTAAACCCGCATGCATGGCATGCCCGCGCCGAGGACTTCATCGTCAAGATCGAGATCGACGACTTGTGGAATTTCGCTCTCGAGGACTTCGATAGCAGCATGTGCAATGGTTGATTCGGCACGCCCGCCGCCAACCCACCCGCATATCACCGTGCCTTCGCCGTCGAAAATCGCTTTGGCGCCCACGCGCGCTGAGGTGGAGCCTTTTGCCTCGATCACTATGCCGAGCGCAAAGGGTCTTTGGGCGGCCATCAATTCCGACGTTACGGTCAGAACGTCTGTCCCGGCGAAATCAGCAGTCGGCCGCGTCATTGCCATCGGCGTATGCCCTGACATCGCTACGTACCGATCCGGAGGAACGATCACCGCCGATCGGCCGCAGCCCTTGGACTAACCGAGACCATCGTCGCTCTTCAGTTTGAAGCAGACAAACGAATTTAATAGCGCTATCAATACAAAAAAAGTGCTGTATGGCCCGGAGGGCGGACCCGTGGACGTGGAGCTTGCGCGAACCTTTCTGGAGATCGTCAAAGCCCGCAGTTTTGTGCGAGCGGCGGAACAGCTCAATGTGAGTCAAACGGCGGTAAGTGCACGTATTCGAACGCTGGAGGAGCAGCTTGGCCGCCCCCTGTTCGTTCGCAACAAAAATGGTGCGTCGCTCACGGCGGCTGGCGAGCAGTTCCTGCGTTACGCGCCAATGTTCGTGCAGTTGTGGCAAAGGGCGCGACATCAGGTCGCTGTGCCCCCCGGGCGGCGGGCTGTTCTGGCCATTGGCGGTGAGTTGAGCCTCTGGCATCCGTGGCTCATCGAATGGCTTCACTGGATGCGCCACTCCGCGCCCGATGTTGCGCTTCGCGTCCAGGTCGACGTGCCCGACGGCCTGACCAATCAAGTGTCGACGGGCGCGTTAGATATAGCGGTGATGTATACACCGCAGCATCGGCCCGGTGCGCGTGTCGAATTGCTTCTAGAGGAAAAGCTTGTTCTCGTTACGACCAAGCCGGAAGCCGGGGCGGTCGCGTTGGACAGCTATGTCTACGTCGACTGGGGGCCAGACTTTGCCCATCATCACGAGCTAAGTTTTCCCGAAGACAACAACCCAGGTCTTTTCGTCGGCCTCGGGCCGCTGGCGCTGACCTACATCCTCGAAGCGGGCGGATCAGGTTATTTTCGACAGCGCGTGGTTGCGCCTTACATAGCCGCAGGAAAGCTGCACCTCGTTCCGGGCGCCCCGAGTTTCTTCTATCCGGTCTACGCCGTCTGTTCAGCGCAAGCCGACAATGAATTGATCGACTTGGCCCTTGATGGACTGCGCGGCATCGCTTCAGCCGACCAGCTGGGCCGCAGATCCACCGCGGTCGCCCCGTCGGCCTTATGAGCGGCGCCTGCACACGCGAGCGTTCGGCGTAACCGGCGTGCGGCGAGCCTTCGACGCTCGCCTAGGCCGCTCGCGCTTTAAGTCAAGATAACCGCCACGATCATCCCAACGAGCGTCAGGACAAGACCCGCGACCAACATCGGGACTAGGCTGCTGCCGGAATAGGGATCAGTGGAAGCCTCATCGCTCACGGGTTGGCCTCGATATCTCATGGCTTTTCTCCTTCCTACTGGCGCGTGGATCTTTCGCAATGGCCGAGCATGAGGCGGTTGGCGTTCGCGATGCCGGATTCGAGGCTCGAAGCAATCCGTCGCGCGCGTTCGGCGAACTGCGACGCGGATTCCGGTGGGCAGATCTCGCGCGCGGTCTGCTCGAACGGTTCGAGCCGATCGGGGTCGACAGGCAACGGAATGTGGGTGTGCCCTGATGGCGCCTGGTCATCAGCCGGACCGATGACCCGAAGGCGCACATCGCGAAAGGTTTGGTTCCCAATCGTGGATGCGCGCATCGAACACGCGCGCCAGTATGCCGTCCGCTCGAACGGTCGCGTAAAAGGTACGCACTACCCCCTCATTTATCGCCTCGCTAATTCCGCTCCGCTCCGCGATCCCGGCAGAAATCCGTTCGCGCCGCTCCACCGGCATCATGAGAACTCCATAATAGGTATTTGCGATACATGTTTACAGGAGTATAGTTACGCTGCAAAGCCAAATTTCGGAGGGCTCCTCAATGACTGACGTCTGGCTCCCATCCTTGACGACTGATAACCCCCAGGCCGGCTTTGAGCTCGCAGTAAAGCTCTCGCGAATGGGCGTGAAGCTGACGCAGCCCTCCGATCAAGTGAGATCCCATCTGCGCGCTGCTTACGAGCAAGATTCCGCGCAACTGATAACCGCCTCCCACGTGATTGCGGTCCACTTCCAAACAGTTGCCGCGGCAAACAACTGGTGGCGATAGCGAGGACGGTCTGCCGCCCAGGCATGCTCACTCCGAGTGTTCTGGAACTGCCTCAAACCAGCGTCAACGTAAGCAGCTCCAGCGCATGGCATCATCTAAAGCAGCGCCGCGCTGGGGCATGGACCCCGAGCCGCGCGGACAAATCAAGATAGGCGAACCGATCAAGGAAGGGCGGCTGCGCGCGAACAGAGCCTGTCGCGGGGCGCGTTCGATCGAAAATGATATTCGCGCTATTGGACTTCCCGTTCCCTCCGCGTGAAACAAATGGCTGAAAGCATTGCAGCCTGATTTGAGATGCGCGCTTTCGCCGCAATGATCACGGCGCCAGAAATAGCTATGTTTGTCTCGCTATGATCTATGTCATCGACGTCGAATCGCGCATCGCGCGGCTACAACTGCGCGCTGGTCGCCTGCACGCAGGCATTTAGCCGGACGGCTGCGCGCCGTCCGGGTTCTCCTCCCTTTGTTGATTGAATGTCGTGGCTTCCGTCTGAGAGCCGCCTCGTATCGAATAAAAGGAGCCTGCCGTGTTGCCTCTCCCGAAGATTACATTGACGTCATCCGACCATCCTCGTCTCGAGCAAATCGCGCGCGGCCGCCCAGCACGGGGATATTGACGCGATCTTCCTAGTCGGCGAAATTAGCCGGTCGGAGATTGTGCCCGACGACATGTGTCACGTTGACTCGCTCGTAACGATCGGATCGTGGGTCACGTACCGGACGAACTGGGGTGTGCCCCGAAAGACTGTCCAGCTGGTCTGGCCTGAAGACCAGTCATCTGATCTCGCTTGCGTTTCAGTTTTGTCGTCGTTGGGCGCAGCCTTGATCGGCCTGCGAGTGGGCGACCAAATGCCCTACTTCGTCGGCGGCTGCCTGAACCTCGTCAGGGTTCAGAGCGTGAAACGATCCGAAGCCAATGTCGTGCCGCTGTTCCGTGCACCGGCACTGGCGAAAGCGCCGCCGTTTGACGATGACCCAGGACCAACCGCCGCCTAGACACGGATCAAAGGGACAATTGGAGACATCAATGACTCATACCAAGACCAACGGTCGAAAACGGGAAGCAGTGCTGCCGCCCATCAAGGTGACAGAGGATGATAGGCGCCGCCTCAACGTGCTGGCCAACTCGAGTATCGAACTCTTCCCACGCGTCTCTCATTTTCTCGCAAGAGAATTGGAACGTGCGACCGTTCTCGCCGACGTCGCAGATCTAGACGGGGTCGTTAGGATGGGTTCGCAAGTCAGCTACCGGGTTGATGAGACGAACGAAACCCGTGAAGTAGTGCTTGTCTATCCCCATGAAGCTGACATCAATCTGAACAGAATCTCGGTCCTAACTCCCGTCGGAGCAGCCCTAGTCGGTCTATCCACCGGACAGAGCATAGAATTTCAAACACCGGGCCGCCAGACCAGGTCATTGACTGTGCTTGGTGTATCCCAATGAGCGGCAAGCGCTGCGCCCCGCAAGTGCAGTCGGTACCGTTTTTGGGTACCCCAAACCATTGAAGCCGCTGATTCCGACGGTGCTGCCCGGATCTACCAACTCGGCGGCATCGTCCGCGGTCATCACCTTGGACAGCAGGTTCCGATCACCAATTCGCGAACTATTCATTGCCTCTCCCACCTTGGCTCGGCAGATTCGCCTGATACCGGGACATGCTTGAACCCGGCTGATCTGGATCAAGACCCAGGTTGCACTGGCGGCCGCGCGCGATGAACTTCCGTTGCCCCGAGCGGGTCAGGCGCTCGGTCTCAATGCTCCATTCCCGGCATTACTTCGCCGTTGTAGATCTCGGGGTTCTTTGCACCCTCCACATGAAGAACCCCGAGAAGACCTCGTTCCATACGGGCAAGTGCGTGATCGACGAGAGTGAAGTTGCCTGGCACGTCCAGCTTGAATTCGGTGATGACGGCGCCACCCGGCGGAACGGTAACCGTCTGGATGCCTTGGAGAGGAGGCGTGGTGATGCTACCCAAATTGTACACCTTATCGAAGATCTCGCCGATGACGTGGAATGACGAGGTGTAGTTGGGTCCGCCGACTCCGAAGAAGATCCGCACGGTGTCGCCGACTTTGGCGTCAAGCGGGTGCAGCTTGCTGAGCGCACCAACCGAGCCATTGAATACGAAATATTCGGGTCGTTCATTGAGGAGCTTGTCGACGCTGAATTCGGCGCTGCCGTGCTGGCCGAAGGCGATGTCGGAATAGATTTCGCCTTGCATCACATAGAATTCGCGGTCGACAGCTGGAAGCCCGCCCTCCGGCTCGACGAGAATGAGACCGTACATGCCGTTGGCGATGTGCTCGGCGACCATGGGCGTCGCGCAGTGATAGACGTAGAGCCCCGGCGCCAGCGCCTTCCAAGTCATCGATTTCTCCTTGCCGGGGTCGACCTGCAGCGCGGCCGCACCGCCGCCAGGACCCGTCGCCGCATGGAAATCGATAGAATGGATCATGGCACTGTCAGCCGAGTTCTTCAAATGGATGTCGATGGTGTCGCCGACACGTACTCGGATGAACGGGCCTGGCACTTTGCCGTTGAAGGTCCAGTAGCCGAACGTGGTGCCTTCGGCGAGCCTGCCCTCGACCTCGACGCTCAAGAGATCGACGCGAACGGTCTGCGGGTCGCGCTTGCCGATCGGGGGCGGCAGATCGCCAGGCTCGCGGGAGATGTCTGCCTCAACCACGGTCTGCGGAGATGGCCTCGGCGTCACTATGAACTGGCCTTCCATGCCCGCCAGACGATGTCCCGGTACGCTGCAGTAATACGTGAAGTCACCGGATTTGTTGGCTCTGAACGCGATGGTCGTACTCGCGCCCTTGCCGGTGACCCGCGGAGATTTGGTGTCCTGGTCGGGAAAGACGATGTCGTGCTCGGCACCTTCGCCGTTGATGAGCGTGAGCTGGACGACCTGATCTTCGGAAGCGGTCAGCACGGGGTTGACCTTGCCCTCAATCGCGCCGCCGACACCGATGTAGACCATGCGTCCTTCGGCGATGCCGGACCGCAGCGTGTATTTCGCGTCGGCAATGTAGCCGATATCGGCGCCGGTAGCGCTCTGGGGCCGGCTCGGGGTCGGCGATGGTGCTGGGGTTGGCTGAGCTTGAGGAGTCGAGGTTCCCGCGGAATTCTGGCCGGCGATGGCAGAGGCGGCCAGGAAGGCGATGACATCGGCACGGTCGTGATCCGTCTTCAAGCCTGGGAACGGCATCTTGTTGCCGGGTACGACCTTCGCTGGATCGTCGAGATATCGGTCGAGTGTCTGAGGATCCCAGACGAGGTTCGATTGCTTCATCGCGGGAGAGTAGTTGTAGCCCGGTTCGATACCCGACTTGCGGCCAATTACTCCGGCGAGTGAGGGGCCCAGCATGTTTTTTCCGGCCTCAATCGAGTGGCAGGCCTGGCACTTCCGGAAGACTAGGCGTCCGGCCGCCGGGTCGCCGCCGCGAGACGCCGGTGCTGCTGCGACCGACGGCGTCTGAGGTTTGGCTGCCGGAGCAGCCTGGCCGCTTGTCGTCGACGCCGGCGAGGGCGTCGTCTGCGTCATGTGATTATGGCTCGTTTGAGCCTG
The DNA here is from genome assembly GCF_028128665.1 of Bradyrhizobium sp. CCBAU 45384. Taxonomy (NCBI): domain Bacteria; kingdom Pseudomonadati; phylum Pseudomonadota; class Alphaproteobacteria; order Hyphomicrobiales; family Nitrobacteraceae; genus Bradyrhizobium; species Bradyrhizobium sp. CCBAU 45384. The sequence continues at coordinate 82,451 of NZ_LBIZ01000105.1, read as the reverse complement.
TTTTGTCTCCTCAGCCTGTGGAGCCCCTGTCTTCTCCGCCGAGGCAGTCTGCTGGGTGGCAAGTGCAGGCGACGATGGCGCAGGCTGCGGCTCGGCATTAGCTCTGGGAGCCGATTGCGAGGACGGCGTGTTGCGCGCGATCTCGCGTCCGGCTCCAGCTGGCGGCTTCTCGGAGGAAGCAGTCTGGTTCTGCGGCCTAGCGCTATCGGTTGAATAGAAAACTTGCCCAACCCAGAAGCCGCCGATGATCAGAACCAAACCAATCAGGAGTATCGACCAGCGGCGCAGCGCCTCGGCGGCAGTGTCCCACATCGAATTGTCCTCCGGTGTTTCTTTATGAGTTTGCAAGCCTTCTATCGCGGAACCGCCCAACGTCAATTGGCAAATCGGAGGGCTGCCCGGCGGGTCGGAATGGCGATGCTTGGGCAGATCTGCGATCGCGGCTTCGTTGTTGCGGGGCCTTTGCTACAGAGCGGCGTGCCGCATGCTGTTCAACACTCCGCCCTCGCCCGGCGCGTTTTGTATGTCTCAGGCTAGGGGACTGACTTCGCCCTCATGAAAGGGCAGACTTGTCCAACTTTGCCCACGGCTGCCTCTACTTTGCTTGGCCGTACGACCGAGCTTCGAAAGCTCAAGACATTTCAGACGTCGCTGGGCTTCTACGATCTCGCGATCGCGGCGCCCTCGATGAAGGCAGCGCTCGAGGCCTGGGGCGCCGGCAGCAATCTCTTCCATCAGGGCGTCGCCAAGGAGACGGACGACCCGGACGTTGTCGCTGCGACGACGTCGAAACCCGGCGTGGTGCTCAAGCGGCCCGCCGGATCCAACGGCTGCTTCTCCGAGCACTCCGATCTCCCGTCCGACCTGGGATCCGGCGAGAACGGGCCCCGCCGCGAAAGACATCGGCCGAAGCCCGCCAAGATGCTCCCAAGATCAGCGAACGAGAAGCTCGAAAGGCCGCCGCCGACTTCGAGATGGAGCGGAATCGCCGCGAAGCCGAGCGCCGGTGGGAAGAGGCCGCCCGAGAAGGGGATCGCGAACGGCGCGAGAGGGCGGCGGCCAAAGCGCAAGCTGTGCTGGACAAGGCCGAGCGCGAGCACGACAGGAAAGCAGCGGCCATCCAGGCCGAAGTCGAGGCCCTCGAGAAGCGGTCACGCGCCGAGGATGACCGGTGGGAAAAAGAAACAGAACAGCTGCGAGCCGCGCTGCGACGTGCGCGCGAGTAGGCAAGCCTGTTGCCATGGCGGCTGAGATCTCACCCTCATCCGAACCGATTATATGATAAATCATATGGACCAATGAACCGTCGCATTTGACCGTGCCAATCATGGCTCGGTCAGGATTCGATCAGCGTTTTCCTACGCGAAATTCGCAAATCGCAAAGGCGCTCGCGCGTAATGTCGTGCGATTGCGAAAGGATCGAGGCTGGACGCAGGACGAGCTCGCGGCCAAGCTGGGCATCGAGCAGATGGCGGTGAGCCTGATCGAGAACGCCCGCGCCAACCCAACTCTTGAAGCACTGGAAGCCATCGCAGCCTGCTTCGGCGTGAAATTCGTTGACCTCTTCGAAACGCGCACAGCGAAATAGCCCTCGCTCTACGGGATACGAATTCCCTTCGCGGTCGCCCCTTCAAATTGAAAATTGATGCCGGCCTGCTCGAAAGCCGTACGAAGCTTCAGGAGTGTCGACGCGTAGGGCACCGACTCGCCCTTTTCGAAGCGCAGAATGGTCTTCTCCGAGACGCCGGATTTCTCGGCCAGTTCCCGCTTGCTCCAATACAACCAGGCGCGCGCTGCACGGGCCTGAGGTGGAGTAAGCAATTCGTTAACCATGAGTGGGGCTGACACAAGACGTCTTCCCTTGGGTATGGTAGATTGTGAACACTCTTTCGACGCTCTTCGTAGGGGACCACAAGCTAGACCGACCAGCACGGCCGTCTAGCCGTCCACCATACGTAATCTAATCCTTGAACGGGATTGAGTTGCGAGGCGGTCGGAAGATCAAAATCAGCGGAGTTTGGTTGGACTGCTCGCGGCGCAGCGTTCAGACGCGCACCTGGGCGTCCCCTGCACATCCCGACGTTTCCGTGTACCCGCCGGCGTTCGGCCGCCCCCTAAGATGCTCACGCTTCGTGCGCCGGCTACGTTCGCCGGCGATTATATGATTTATCATATCAATGGAGCTCTGTCGATGCACAGCAAGGACTCGTCGAATCCTTCCGATCGCCGAACCGGAGCCTACCGAGCTGGTGGTCGTCCAGACTTTCTTGAGCGGGCGCGCAGAAACGTGCCGGTTCGAGTCCTTTTTCCCCACCCTCTCAGCTGGTGGAGAACACGGCGGCCCGGGGAATTCAAGGAAGTCGACATCTACATTGCCCGTTTCGTTCTCTCCAAGTCCGCGATCATCGGCGAGGCCCATTGGCATCTTGGCGCCGCTGGCAATGCGGCGATCGCCATCAATGTTGCTCGCCGTGCGAACAAGCGGCGGGGCGCTTCGCTGGTGTCCCTGGATGTCGCCATGACGGCTGTTCTCTGCATCGCCCTGGAGGGCAACATCGAGGCGAAGCTGTTTATCGCCGCCATCCTCCACCAGCGGTCTGAGATCGACCAGATATCCGGCGAACTGTCGGACAGATGGCTCGATTTTGCCCCACCGTGGGCGTGACGAGCCAGCGGTCGACATGCCGGAGCCTGAGGATCGTGATCCGCCCGACGCATCACTTACACGAATCCTTCCAAAGGATTACGCGAGGTACATCTGCAGTCCATCGTGGCGCAACAATCCGGTTCGTGTGCGCGAGCTCGCGGCCGCGGGTTTCCAGTGTCGTCTATGCCCCCACTCGGAGGCGAATGGATACGTCATCGAGGCCCATCACCGCACCTATGTTCGCATGGGTTGCGAGATCGATGGCGATCTCACCGCCTTGTGTCGTGAATGCCACAGGGGAGTGACTTCTATGCTTCGTGCCCGACGTTACGCCGAGCTCAACCAGCCGATAGCGCAGGACTACACGAGACCCGAGATAGCCGCGCTCTTTGATCCATCAACTCCAGGAACGTTGAAATGAGTGTAGATCGTATAGCTCTGCGACTGATCGGCGTTGGACCGATGTTGATGCACTCGAGCCGGCTTGCCGACCCCTTGCATCCAACGACGAAGGCAATTTCAGCGATCACCTCAAAAAGGGCCAAAACGGACGCGGATCACGAGCGGATTGCAGAACTGGAATGGCATGGCTCGCTCTGGCTCTTCAATGGCAAGCCCTGCCTGCCACCCCACACGTTGAAGCGCGTGTTCGTAGACGGCGCCAAATTGCGCAGAAAGGGCCCCATCGCGAAGGCGGCGTTCCGGGCCGATGGTCCCGCAATCCTCGACTACGACGGTCCAGCGACCCTGCCCGAGCTTTGGGCTGATGAACGATTTCGATTCCGCGATGTCGTCCGCGTCCATGACGCGCTCACCATTCGAACCCGCCCTTGCTTTCCCGATTGGCGAGCAGAGGTGAGAGCAACGTATCTTCCGTCCATGATCAACCGCGCCGAGATCATCGAGTATTTCAGGATCTCGGGACCCTACGGGCTCGGCGACTATCGCCCGGAGTTCGGCCGGTTTCTCGTCGAAGAGATTACTTGAATGACCCGCCCAGTGGCCTGCCACTGAGCGCATGGCGTGGCGGGGCGTGTCCCGGCCTGACATGGCACGGCCCGGCTCAGCGAGCCCCGGGCACCGAACATCTGCAGTCGTTAGCGATTGCGCGCCGAAAGCGCGAATGGCGGAGTATTGCCTGTGCAAAGCAAACTCAGTTCGAACACCAACTCCTGCGGCGGACATCGGAATGCGGCACGCGTGCTGGTCTATTGGCGCACGCGTGCCGCGGACACCTTCGATCCGCGAATGCGTGCGAATATTGATAATTGGCTTCGTAGCCTGTCCGCGACCTCACCAGAATGGCGCGCCGCAATCGGGGGCGACGCAGCTTGCGCCGTCGCCATGGCTTTGCGTCTTTGGCCGCTTCGCGCAGTCTGCCCTCTCGTCGATATGGTCATGACCATACTGCTTGCCGCTGCATTCGATAATGCGGCCGCGGCAAACGTGCTGGCTGTCGTGCTGCAGAAAGCGCCAATTTCGCATCGAACGCGCAGGATGCTGTCGAGATCCTGGTCGACGCACCAGCGCAAATTGGCGCGGCGCACGACCAGCGGGACGCTTGGGGTCAAATTCCAGAAAACGCCAGGGAGCGAGTCGTGAAGCAAATAGCACATATGGGGCCGCTGGAGCGTGCCACCTACCGGCGGCTCTGGCGAAAACTCCGGGACTTTCGGTCCAACCTGTCCAAGCCGACGGTCGCAGCCACCGAACCGGACGAGCTTCCCGCGGCCGAGGCAGGTCCCCATGACGTCCGTTCGCAGGGCGGCAGATGGGTCAGCTTGCGAGAAGTTACGGAGAACCTTCTGCCTCCTTCACATCAGATTCGCGGAAAGTCGTTCAGGCCCGTTGCGACACGTGCGACCTTTCCAGTTACTCCCCACCTTGCCGCGGCGTCCTTGCTCTTCGCACGCCTTTTCGATCAACGTCCCGAGCTCCTGCGGGCGATCTATGAAGCCGCGCCGGTAGTCCTGATTGATATCGCCGATCGCCAGATGCTCGATCAGGTGACGGTCGTCTGGAAAGGCATTCTCTTCAGCGAAGATGCCCGGCTGATGGACACCTCTGAATTGAAGCATGTCTGCACCAAGATCGACGCAGCCTCTATGATCGTGAAGGAAACTCCGAAACCATCGCTCAAAGAGAGATACGAATATGAAGCGATCGATGCGCTCTGCGCGGAATGTCCAGTCGTCGCAATGTCGCCGCTAGCCGAAAGCCACTTGCCTGCCATTCTGCGTCAAGCAGCTACGGTGCGGATCGTCTTTCCAAGGCTTGACGCGGCGACCATTGCTCGGGTGATAAGGCTGCTGACCGGAGAGTCCGTCCGCGACACCATCAGCGAGAAGATCGCATCGCAGACCACTTTGGCTGATCTCGTCATAGCCGTGCGGTTTGATCGTACGCCCGCACAATGCATTGCCGAACTGCAGCGCCTGAGCGATGCCAAACAGAATCTCAAAGCAGCGCGTGATCTGGCGCTCTCGGACCTGCACGGGCTGGGAGAAGCCCGCGTCTGGGCTGAAGCGACAATCTCCGACATCAAAGCCTGGAAAGAGGGTCACATCTCCTGGTCTGCCGCGCTCTCGTCAGGAGTCGCGCTCAACGGTCCGCCCGGCTGCGGCAAGACAACTTTCGCCGCCGTCTTCTGCCGCGAAGCCGGGCTGCACATGGTGAGTGCCTCTTTGGCGAAATGGCAGGGTTCAGGCGAGGGACATCTCGGGCATCTCTTGCGCGCGATGCGACAGGACTTCGAGGAGGCACGCGCCAACATACCAGCGTGCGTCTTTATCGACGAGATCGATTCCATTGCCGACCGCGCCCGCATTGACCACGCATGGCGGGACTACGTTGTGGAAGTTGTGAATGCGGTGCTCGCCGAGATCGATGGCATCAAGGGGCGTGAGGGCGTTCTGGTCATCGGCGCGACCAACGCGATCAGTCGCTGTGAGCCCGCCCTACTGCGTTCCGGTCGCCTGGAGAAGATTGTCAACATTGGTTTGCCGGATTCTGCTGAACTGGAGCGCATGTTCAGGGTGCGATTGCGAGGCGACCTGCAGCAAGAGGACCTGACCGCGATCGTCGAGTTGGCAACCGGCATGGTCGGTGCGGACGTCGAGCGCGTGGTCAAGGACGCGCGCAGGACAGCCCGCAATGACGGAGGCCGGCCTCTCGCTTTGCGCGACCTGCGCGGCGCACTGGTGACGAGCGATGATCGGCCACTTGAGCTGCGATGGCGCAACTGCGTGCACGAAGCCGGCCACCTGGTGGCCGACGTGATCCATTTCGGTCCCGACAACGTGTTTGCGAATACGGCCCGGGTCGGCTCACGCGGCGGCAGATCGGTGCGCACCACTGCTCCGGCTTGCGCAGGAACGCTTGAGGTCTATCGCCGGCGGCTCCAGGTGATTTTGGCCGGACGGGCTGCCGAGGAACTGCTGCTCGGTGCCGGCTCGCATGGTGCGGGCGGGGCGCGGGAGTCGGACCTCGACCATGCGACATCGCTGGCGGCGGCCATGGTCGGTTCGCTCGGGGTGATCGGCGCGGATCACATCACCTACTTCGGTGCGCGTGACGATACGCGAACATTGTTATCGTTTGCGGAAGTCCGAGTGCGGGTCGCGCGCGAGCTGGCCGACGCGGCCGCGGCGGCACGGTCACTCCTCGAGGCAAACCGCGCGGTAGTCGAGGTTGTGGCGCAGCGGTTGATGGATCGTGGGCGTGTGGCGGGCTCGGAAGTCTCGGAGGTGTTGCGCCAAGTCAGCATTCAGGCATCGAGCGCCTGCGCTGCATCGGCGCAGGCGCAATCGACAACGTCGGCGACCAGTGCGGGAAGTGCACTAGTGCACGTTAGACATGGAGAGCACCGATGATCGCGACTAGTCAGACAAAGACTACCAGCCGCGCCGACCTTAAGACCGAGCCGAGTAAAACCGATCGCTTGCCGGCCAGAGTCGCGCTTCGCCCTCACCCGGAGCAATGGAGCGAGGAAGAACTCATGACTCTAAGTGAAGCGGCGGCGTTGTACTGGCCGATGGGTCCTCTGACCTGCACGTCGCTTCGCACAGCGGTGCGAGACGGCAAACTTGAGGTGGCCGAAATAGCGGGCAAGCTTCTGACCAACAAGATCTCGATCAGGAAGATGGCGCAATGCGTGGTGCGCGTGGACGCTGCGACGACCACCTCCGCCGGGCATCAGCCACCTGCGATGAGCCAGGCCATCGCCCCACGCACCGTTGCTGAATTCCGTCGCATGATGGCTGAAGGTCGGATTTGAACAGGAGACGGTGATGAAGCTCGCCGGACATCTAGGGCTCGTCCGCAGTCACTCCCGCTCGCTCGATCGAGAGGTGGTCCAAGATCGCGCGGTAATCCTTGGTTCGGTCCGGCTGCCGCAAGGATTCGGGGCGGCGGACAACCAACGCGCCACCGTCTTCAGGAAGGAGGACGACGCCGACGGAACGGGCCTGAAAGAGGTCCAGGACATGCGCTGCATGCTCCGCGTTGCTCATCTGCAGCTCCGGACCGAGAAACACGTAAAACGTAGGCAGGTAGCTTGCCATGAGCACGGACTGTGCAAGCGCATTGAGAGGATCGGGCCCGTACAGCGGCGATCCGACGTAGAGGTCCGCCCCCCCCACGATGAATCCTTCCGAGTTACGGAATTCGAATCCTATGGTCTGGAAGTATCGAATTGACGGTCGGCGTTGCGAAACCGTTCCGCGCCCAAACAGCTTCTTAGCTTGTATCGTGATCGCTTCGCTGCAGGCCGCCACGAGAACGGTACGTTCCCTGGCCCTATTCCCCTCGTACGCGTGGCCCTCGGACTTGCGCAATTCCTTGCGGAGGTCACGCAACGTCATCTTGCGCTGCTTGAGCGCTTGGAGAGCCTTGAGCCCGGCGACGGGGTCACGGCCGTAAAGCCGAATTGCGAGTTCGGCCGGACCGAAGGTGGGAGGAAGAAGCGAACCAGGGCTGAGAGCGTGGGAAGTTTCGATCTCGCCCAAGCGATCCAAGGCGGACACGTACCGGCGCAACATGAGCTCGGATAGCTCCGTGGCCTCGGTCGCAAGCTGCCAAACATCGATGCCACGTGGCCGTGCTGCACTCCATTCGCGCAGGATGGAACCGATCACATGCCAGGGCTGGCCGCTCTCGCGGGCATCGCGCAACCGCACTGCAGGGTCCTTTTTCACGCAAAATCCTTTTGACTTACTCGTAGTACAGTACTATTTGCGAGGCGACGCGTAGCACATTCCACGACTTTTACTCGCGCATGCCGGTCGGCAAGCCACAAGAAGTAACCTGAAATTCAAACCATTTTGCGGGGAAACATGGACTTATACCGTCGCCGACTCTCGGAGTTTCCACCGATTCCGTGTCGGAACGATTGCCGCTTTTTGGCAGGCAAGGCGCCAAAGGATGCGTTTCCGAGCGACACATTAGAGGATGTGGTTGCTCGGATCGGGGCCGACGCCGTCGACCGCCACGAGGTCGACGGAGTTGAAGCCACGGGCCGATCGGCAGTTCTCGCCAACTCCAATCGCCAGAGAACGCGCCCGATTGGCCGTCGCATGCTGTCCGCATTGCGACCGCTAGCTCGACAATGGCGGGCGGCGCGCGGCGGGGACCGCCTCCAGCGAGACCGAACGTGTCGCTACCATGGTGCGCTTCTTGGCGCCCTCCCGAGTTCGACTCCAGGTTACGAACACGACTGGAGCGCAGCTGCGCGCATCGTCAGAAATGCGACGGTACCGCCCGATGAGAAATCGGATGTCCTCCAGCGACAATGTCACGCGGGAGCCTAATAGCACATGGCACGCCAAGCGGCGGCACCTGGGCGAGATCAAGGATTCGCCTGCGGTGCCCCAATCGACACCCTTCGGCCAGTGACCAGGAGTGACGAGAAATGGGACAACATTTTTCGGGGATAAACGGGTTTGCTCCGGCACAGCTGCTCGAAGCATCCGATGCTGAAAGGTTTGCCATCGAGCGGTTCATGGCCACCAGCGACCTAGAGCTCGCCGACAAGTACAAGTTTCCGAAAGACGATGCGCAGGGCAATCGGTTGCCCGCGGAGATTTCAGGCCTGATTCCCGCCAATATTCTCAAGATCGACGGCGGCGAAATTGACTGGCGCGAGGCCATCACCCGATTTTTGGTTTGGCAAGGCCATCCGATCAAGAAGGCGGACTCGCTCGCGGATGTCGCGTACGCCTTATCCGAGCTTCATGCCAACCGTCGCGGTCCGAAGCGGAAGGGCCCTCGGCTTTACCCCCGTGGCAACTTCATCTGGATGACGGACGGCTTCGATCGCAAGACGACAGGGTTTCCCTATCAGAAGGGCGACAATTACAAGGCACACGTGGGAGCCAACGCCAAGCTCTCCGAAATGGTCGAAGTTCGAGTCCGCGCGGTGCTCGGCCGCATCCTCAAGCGAGATGTCACCGTCTCACAAATGTTCACGTGGTGGCTGCAAAAAAACATGCCGGGCGCGCGTCCGGATGGACTGTCGAAGGAGCGCTACGACACGGTCGCAAACGAGCTTGAGCATCTCGAAGAATACATGGGCAATGACACGCTCGAATGTCTGGGCTGGAGCACGGGCGTCAGCTACATCGAATGGGCCACTGCGCGACAGATCAAGTCGCAATCGTCTGAGGCTGATCCAACTGAAATCCGCTATGTCGCGCGAAGCACCGCCCGGCTGCATGTGCAAACCCTCGTCATGATCGTGCGGTGGTATTTTCAGGAATGTAACATCGACCCCGTTGCGATCAAGATACCGAGACAGCGGAGGCACGCCGTCCAGTACCTGACCATCGACGAGATCGTCCGATTGATCTCTGCGGCCCGCGGCAAGATCTACGACGCCGCAGGCAATATCATCGGCCATCACGACAGGCGTAGGCGATACGAGTGCGTGGTGAGATTCATCATCATCTATCTCTACGGAGGCACGCGGCACAACAACATCCTGCTGCTCACATGGTTTCAGGATGCGATCCTGGGGCACATCAATGTTGAACAGAGCTTCATAGAACGTCAGGGCCCCACCGCCGACATCACGAACAAGCAAAAAGGCACCTCTCCTCTGATCGGCTCGCTGGTCGAGCTTGCGCTGCGCTGGGCTGCAGAGGACGAGGCCATGCGTGAGACGTTTCCTGGCAAGTACGTCCACGTCATCCATGATGAGGACGGAAACGCACTCGTCGTTCTCGAGAAGGGCAAGGAGCATCTGAGGAGCCACCGCATGCAAAAGCTCTTCAACGAAGTACGTCAACTCGCCGGCCTCCCCCATGTTCGCCCTCACATGCTCAAGCACTCCGGCGTCACCTTCGCTGTCCGCGCCGGAATGCCCTTGGCGGAGGTCGAGCTTTCGTTTTCGACCTCACTGTGGACGCTTTGGACCTGCTACGTCCATCTGAAGCCGCAGCTTGTCGCCCAAAGGATCTACGATCCGTCGTTGCTCAAGCTGATCAATCTGCGCAAAATCTCATCCAAGCCGCTTTCGCGTGTGGTGGCTTCCACGAAAAAGTCGTTGCAGCCGGCGGCACGTGCAGGCGCGGCCAGCTATGCGTAGGCCGTCCGGCACGGTCTCGTCGCGCCCTCTGGCGGCCCAGAACGCCCTGCGCGATGGCGATGTGCGGATGTTCCTGCGCGAGGGCTTTTGGCCCGAAGCGAGCTGCGCGCAGGATGCTCCGGGTGCCGCTCTTGCGGCCGGCATTGCGCTCATGGCGCTCGCCGGTTTTCCGCCAAAGCTGTTGGCTAACGTCAAGCTGGCCAATGCCTTGCCGAAGGGCAAGCCGACTACCATCATGGTCGAGCTGGGCGGGCAACTGGAGGCGGTTCGGGTCACGCCAGCGGTTGCCGTCCTCATCGAGTCCTGGAAGCGCGTACGGCCTCCAACGACGTCAGACCGGCTTTTTGTCCGCCACGGTGGGGCTCCGTTTTCACGCAAGGGATTCATTCAAAGGCATTTCCAGCATCTTGGTCTGAATGGCTCGCTCCACTCGCACACAAGGCGGTTTTTCATCGAGCGCTTCTTCAGCGCGGTACGCGCCAAGGGCCTCAGCGTGCCCGAGGCGTCCGCTGTTGCTTCATCATTGGATCGCTATCTGGCGAGATTAGACCGCAGCCAACGCCATGCGAGCCCCAGTGTGGAGGACGAGCGGATTGTGCTCGAGCATGCGGACCCGTTTCCCGGTTCGAGCAAGCGGTTCTTCGAGGATTCCCATGCTCTATCAGACGCCAAGGCGCGCGGGACATTGCTCCCCGATCGGTATTTGGCCTGCTTTCGTTTGAAGGGCACGCCGGCCCATGGGCTGCCTGCGGATCACCCCCTGCGAGCTGATCTGGCGCGGATGGAGTGGTCTCCCGATTGGCCGATGCGGTACAGGCAATGTGCCGACCTCTATCGGCGTCATCGCGACGACATCAAGCGACACACCGGCGACGGGTCCATTCTGGTCGACGAGTGGGCGGAACTCTTCGGACTCTGCACGCGCCGTTACCGGGCCATGGCGCGCTACATCGAACAGCCGCTGCGGCCGACTCCCTTCTTCAAGTCCCGTCTGGATGCCTCTCAGTGCGAGCTTACGCTGGAAGAAGAGAGGCGGCTCGCCAGTATTGGCGCGACTGCCTGGCCGCGGTCGAGAGGAGAGTGCAGAAAGGTTCGGATCGCTGTGCTTCGAAAGCACGCCGGATTTGTTTTCGGGCTTGTAGAGGTCGGGAAGATTACAAACCGGCAAGGCGCCAGGCTGTTTCGAATGCCGCTCACAGCATTCGTCTGGGTGAAGCACGATTATGCTGCTGGCGTCTTCGATTATTGGCTCCGGTCCGAGCCGCTGACGCGAGCTGAATCGCTGTTATGGCGAGAATTCGTCTTCAGCAAGCGCGGCGAGCGCCGCAAAGGCCAGAAAGCTCCCGACTTCATTCGCGGTCTTCGGCTTCGCTACGGCGTGCCGCTCCCGCACGTCACCATGATGAAGGCTCTGAAAAAGAGGCCATCTTCCCAACGGCGGCAGAGTTCATACGGCAAGACGGCATTCCCGCTGAGCAAGGCCGAACGACGGCGTCTGGAGAAGATTGCCGCATCCAGCTGGCCCAGCAAGCGACGGATTCGCTTCCGGCTTTCACTGTTGCGAGAGCACGCTGCTTTTGTTTTCGATCTCGTCCGGCTGAAACGCTTGCGCCTGCCGGATATCGCCCGGCTATTCCGAATGGGCGCTAACCGAACAGGTGAGCTCTTCTTGCTCTATCGAGAAGGAGACTTGGCGCTCGCGCTCTACAAGCCGAGGTGGGCCGAGGCACGTGACCGCATGGCGCTTTTTCTGCGCGAGTTTAACGCACGAGACGATGGGCAAAGCCTGCCTGAGTTTCTTCGGGAATTTCGCCGCCGCCATCGAATATTTATTCCGGCCCACAATGCCCGTGAGTATCTGCGCAGGATCAGCAAGAAAGAAGGCAAGCCTGCGTCTTATGGCGGTAGCAAGCTGACAAACCTCCCGCGTCCTCCCCTCACCCGCGACGAACGGTGGCGGTTGAAGAAAATTGGAGGCATCGACTGGGAAGGCGCGCGCGACGTCGATGATCTGCGTCGGGAGATGCTGGGTTCGGAAGGCGATTTCTTGATGGGCCTGCTCGTGGACCGCAAGCTGTCGGTCAAGGAGGCCGCTCCTCTCATTAACGTTTCCCACTCTATTGTTCATGGAATGCGAACTGATTGGCTTGCTGGACTGTTCGCCCGTCATGTCGAGCCGCCGCCGGCCGGCGCGGAGCGCAAGCGCCAGATCAGGATCGTGCAGCGGCAACTGAACGGGGCGGGCAGCAACGAGCCGCTGGGGCATTTCGTTGTCAGACTGGGACGGCTTGGCGTGCTCCTGCCCCGTCACTTGATCGAGGACCTGCGGAAACGAGCTTGGTCCGCGGCCGCCTGATCCCGCTTTCTCCATAAGTGTCTCTTTGATTGTGGCCCGCCCGCAGGCGGGCCGCTTTTTTTGCCTTCGGCGACCTCGCGCGGACGCGCCGCTCGAACGCGCATGTCATGTCGACGATCGCGGTCTCTGGGAGCCGTCGCTTATCGCAGCTGCGCTCGTACGCGAGGAAGATGCAGGGCCGCCCCGTGCGGCCCGCGCGCAATTGTGACCACATTGCGGCAGAGAGCGGTTTGCCACATTTGCCGGGAATTGAGCGGGTCGTGTACATGAATTTGTGCATCAATTAGGCTGCCCCGGTCTCGAAAGGATGGATTAGGTCGCATGAAACGACCCAAAACCGCTCCGAAACGGGTCAAATTGGCTTAACAACGCAAGTCCGGTCGCGATCGGCGTCAGCCATGAAAAGTTTAACCGCTGAGTAGTATTTAAAAATAGACAGATGTTTCAGTTATTTAGCTGGAAATAGTCCCCTTCCAGCTTCTTCTTGTACCGAATTTTGTGCGATAATTAGACGCCGGACGGCGAGATCAGATGAGATTGTTTGAGAACGAAGTCATTGTCGACTGTGCTAACAAGTAAAATAGGGACACCTTAAAACCGAATCTCATGCCCCGTACGGCCCGTCTCATTGCACCTGGCCACCCTCACCACGTGACGCATCGCGGCGTCGACCGACAGCGCGTTTTCTTCGCTGACTCGGATTACCAAGACTATCTCTCCATTCTCGAGCAGGAAGCGCGGCGGACAGGCACGGCGGTCTGGGCCTATTGTCTGATGCCCAACCACGTCCATCTGGTTCTCACGCCTTCGACTGCCACCGGGCTCGGTCGCACGATCGGAGAAACGTCCCGCCGGTTTGCACGTCTCAGCAACCGGCGTCGCGAAGTTAAGGGGGCGGTATGGCAGAGCCGATTCTACTCCGTGGCGTTGGACGAACGGCACCTTCTGGAAGCGGTGCGATACGTCCTGCTCAATCCCGTCCGCGCCAACCTGACCGGGAGCGCTGATTTTTGGCCATGGTCGAGCTTCCGGGCGCACAAGACGGGCCATGACAGCATTGTAGTCCCCTCGCCACTTGCCGACCGCATCGGGGCTGTTGAAGCGTTCTTGGCCACAGGCATGACGCGCGACACCGCGGACCAAATTAGGGCAGCCACGCGGACGGGGCGGCCGTTGGGCGATAAAATCTTCTCGGAACGCATTGCTCGCTCTCAAGGCGTCGAACTCCCGACGCGCGGCCGAGGCCGTCCGGCCTTCACAGGCCGGCCGCAATAATGGCGGTAGGCGCCTGCCAAAGACGGCGATCAAGGTGAGTGTCCAAGTCGCAGGCATCAAAAGCTAGCTCTCCCCACCAACTGATTCTGACCATCCGCCCTGCGGGCGAGGCGCCCCGGGCGCTGACGCTCTGCGCGCTACTGCGACCCGGGGATCTGCGTGAGATGGATGATGGGTATAATGGCAGGAGCCACGTTCGAGGTCCCGGCTTAAAGCGTATGTGACGCCGATCCGCCTCATCGAGGAAGCCAGCGAGCCTGGGCAGCTTGGGGCGGAGCTGATCGGCGACCTTCCGCCACTGCGCGCGTGCGGCCTCGGCATCGTCCTGGGCAAACGCGGTTGCGATGAAGGCGGAGACGACGCGCCGCCCGCTCTTGCCGGCATGCGCCAGCGCGTTGCGCATGAAGTGCACGCGACAGCGCTGCCAACTGGCGTTGAGCACCTTGCGGACGGTGGCCTTGATGCCCTCGTGGGCGTCGGAGACGACCAGCTTGACACCGCGCAGGCCGCGGCGGGCGAGCTTGCGCAAGAATGCCGTCCAGAACGTCTCGGCTTCGGAGGGACCGATATCCATGCCGAGCACCTCGCGCCGGCCGTCGCTGTTGACGCCGACCGCGACAATCACCGCGACCGACACGATGCGGCCATTCTGGCGCACCTTCACGTAGGTGGCGTCGATCCACAGATACGGCCAGTCGCCCTCGATCGGGCGGGCGAGGAAGGCCTTCACCTTGTCGTCGATCTCGCCGCACAGCCGGCTCACCTGGCTTTTGGAAATGCCGCTCATGCCCATCGCCTGCACCAGATCGTCCACCGAGCGGGTCGAGACGCCCTGCACGTAGGCCTCCTGCACCACGGCGGTGAGCGCCTTCTCGGCCATGCGGCGCGGCTCCAGGAAGCCCGGGAAGTAAGAGCCCTTGCGCAGCTTGGGGATGCGCAGCTCGACCGCGCCGGCGCGGGTCTCCCAGATCCGGTCGCGGTAGCCGTTGCGCTGGGCCAGACGCTCGGGGTTCTTCTCGCCGTAGGCCGCCCCGGTCTGGCTTTCGACTTCCAGCTCCATCAGACGCTGGGCGGCAAAGCCGATCATCTCGCGCAACAGATCGGCATCAGGGGTCTTCTCCACGAGCGTGCGCAGGTTCATCATATCGTCGGTCATCGGTGGTTCCTCGGTTGCGTTGGCGTGTCGCAACCCGATCCTACCGGCGAATCGCCGGTGACCACCGCAAAGCCGCCCGCCCGCTACGGCGCTATGTGAGGGCGCGCGTGCGGGCGGCTTTGCTCTACCGAGCTACACCATCACTGGGGACACGACCCGTTGAGACTCGCTTGACCTCAGTGGTAACTAGCCTACCGCGATTAAAAGCGTTTCGCCGGTCGCAACCAGCGACCGGTTGCCAGAATCATCCTCAGCAAAGAGCTCGGCCCTGGAAAAGATCTGCTTACGTCCGGCACGAACCGTCACGCCTGTCGCGACAAAACCGCGACCGACTGCAGGCCTCAGACAGTTCATGGAGAAATGCGATGCAGTCACGGCCCCGACGAGAGTCGCGGCCGCAAACCCGCACGCCGTGTCGAGCAACGCAGCGATCATCCCAGCATGAAGATGGCCGGCATATTGTGTGCCATCATCGCTCCAGGGCATTCGGAGCTCCGCATTTCCGTCGGCAGCTGAAACGACTTCGAACCCGAAACGACGGTTGAAGTTCGCGGCAGCGTTTGCAGCAGCGAGTTGTTGCAGGTTCATTGGTTGGCTGTTTGTCATCCGCGGCTCCTCTTTTGGCGAACAATCTCTCGGGGACCGAACTGACGAGCTGGTTACGATCGGTTCGCCGAGAGGGCTTCTGCTCAGCGCTTCGACGAGAAAATCTGCTGGTCTTGACGTCGAGCGCGGGTCTTTACTCCGCGCCGCGACACGATCGCCGGCAGCGGTCGTCCCGCTGGCTCTTCTCAAGACGACCTGAAGCCCTCCGCCGTGACATGCACGCGCAATTACCCAATTTGCAAATCTGCGCTGGCAGCAGCCCCCACTGCCCTACTCGCCGAGAGTTCGAATCAGGTTCTTATCCATTTTTTTCCCGCCCATGGACGGTGTCGTGCCTTCACGCATCAGCAGACCGTGGCGCCGAGACGGTCAGAGTCGAATCCCAGATGCAATGTCACAAGGAGTCGGTCCATTTCGTCCTGTCTTGATAGCACGAGATTTCTGAGGTCAGGAAAGGAGCGAGCATGTCGAGGAATATTCTTGTCATTGGCGGCGGCTTTGCCGGGTTTTGGGCGGCGATCGCCGCCCGGCGCGTTGCTAAATCGGCGGCGGATATCACTGTCGTCTCAAGGGAGCCACGGCTCGAGATAAGGCCGAGGCTGTACGAAGCCAGGCCAGACACTCTCGCGGTCGACGTTCTTCCGTACCTGGACAAAGTCGATGTGAACTTCGTCCGCGGGGAAGCAGCCGAGCTGGACACAACCGGGAAGATCGTATCGCTCGATGATGGCACCCGCCTCACTTACGATCGCCTGATCGTCGCCACAGGCAGCCGCATCTGTCGTCCGCCGGTGCCCGGTGCCGCGGAGGCCTATTCAGTCGACACCCAAACGGAAGCGATCACTTTCGATCGACGCCTGAAAGAGCTCGCCAGCGACACGAGAGAACCCACTATCGCCGTTGTCGGCGCTGGCTTCACAGGCATCGAACTATCGCTCGAGCTGCGGGATCGACTCGTGGCGCACGGCGCAGCGGAGGCAGCGGAACGGTTGCGGATCGTCTTGATCGACCGGTCGAACGTGGTCGGACCCGAGCTTGGGCCTGGGCCGCGTTCGGAGATCGAACGTGCTTTGCAGTCTGCTCGCATCGAGCTCCGACTTGACGCGACGATCACAGGACTTGCGTCAAATCTTGTGAGATTCGCGGATGGCAGCGTGCTTTCCGCTGATGCCGTCGTGCTCGCGACGGGTATGAGAGCCTCGTCTTTCGCAGCCAAGGTTCCGGGCGAGCGAGATGAGCTCGGCCGGGTCATCGTCGACGCGGAGCTCAGGGCCCCCGCCGCGCCGGGCGTCTTCGTTGCCGGCGATGCTGCGGCAGCCGACACTGGAGATGGGCATCGGGCTCTGCAATCTTGCCAGCACGCCTTGCAGATCGGGCGCGTTGCCGGCGAGAACGCCGCGCGGGACCTGCTTGGGATGCCTGCTGTGCCGTATTCTCAATTGAACTATGTCACCTGTCTGGACCTCGGTCGATGGGGCGCCGTCAGGACCCAGGGTTGGGATCGACGAGTTGAGTTGACCGGCGCTGAAGGCAAGGCATTGAAGCGAAAAATCAATACGAAGCTAATCTATCCACCAGCCGACGGTGGGGCTGAAGCTCTGCTTGCGAGTTCGACCATCGACATCGTCAAACGATACGCGATCGACGGGTCGCGATAGGTTGCGGATGATTTCAAAGCCGAAATCCAGCCACGCAGATCACAGCCATAAAGAGGCCGCCAATTGAGGCGGCCTCATTTATTAGCCACTGCATCCTGAAAGCATTCTTCATGCTTGCAATAGCGGCGGTCGCGGTCATTTGCGCGCGACGGGCGGCAGTGCGGGTGGCGACATCGCCTTCAAACCATCCACGAAAGTGACTGCGCGAGGAACGTAGATCCGCCGTGCCGCTGCCACTGCCCGTGCGCCATCACGACGACCTCTGGCCGCCAGTTCAGCACCTTCTCACGCGCCTTGCACGCCGACCGACGGTCGAGAAACGATAGACGGACATCGAGCGGCGCACGAGCACCGCTAAGTGCAGTGATGCCCAACAGCCGCGCTAGATATCGTTGCCAGGGCTTCCATTTCATCCTGAGGTAATCCTCGTCAAAGGCCTGAACGAGGTCGCCGAAAATCGCCGTGCCGGATGCTCTATGGAAGAATGCGACCTCGTCCAGCAACGGCGAGCCGCGAAACCAGGCTTGATCGATGTCACGGCTCCAGGCGGCCGGCGGCTCATCACTCAGTTCAGGTTCAAAGATCAGGTCGGGTCGCTTGCCGATCGTTGACGCTGGGCCCCAAAGATGTGCTTGCGGGAAGCATTCCTGCCACTGCGACAGGAAGAGGTGGTGAAGCTTGTTCGGGCTGACGATATGCTGCACGGGACCGAGGCAGGCCAGGACCGCGCGCAGCTCTTCGTTGAGGTCGATCGGCGACCAGACCCAGAGGCCACCACCCGATAGTCTGACGGTTACCATTCGGGTGGGATACGGAAAGCCGTGGAAACTTACGTCCGGCCCGTCCGCTAGCCAGATCCTGTCCGCTATCGATTGGAGCATCGTTGTCTCGCCGGAGTATCAAGACGTGGGCGGGGCCTCGAGCCAGTACGTCAAGGACGTGCTGGCACGCCATCCCGTGGGGGACCTCTCGTCCTTCTCAGCCGAGAACTCTGCGTAGCCGTTCAGTCCTTCGAGTTCTCCTGTTCCTGAACTGTCCACGATCTCCCAACGGCCGCGGACGACCGAGCCCGCTTCCATGGCTCCCTCGGCCTTGAGCAGGAATGATCCCGTCAGGATCCCGATTGAGCCGGCAATGCGCTCGTAGCAGATTAGAGTGCCCGTGCCGTCGGGACGTTCGAGCCTCAGATGCGTGGCCCTCCCTTCGCCGGCGATGCCGCCGACAAACTTTTCCACCAGGCGCGTTTCGACGATGGCAAGGCCGCTCGCGTCCGTCTCGTTGAGGACGGACCTCTCGTATTTTTCCACCTCTACGTTGCTCTCCACCATGCGAGGCTCATACCTCGCCTCTCCGTGAGCCGCCAAGGCGCCGCCGTGAGAAACCGGAGCGAATCGCAAAACGCTTTCAAGAGCAATCGCCGCTTCCCACGCCCTCACCGTCGAGTATTCGGCGAGCACACGCAAAGCCTCGTGCATCTCGGCCACGGTGATGCCTGCCTGAAGGGCCATGCACGCATGCGCAGCAAAAACCTGTCCGAGAGTTCCGCTCACGACATCGATAGTTAAACTAGCAAACAGTCGCTCGCGGTGGCCAAGGCTAGGTCGTGCCCAAAGCTCAGACGATTGTCGTTCGATAGCCGAGGCAAGCTTGGGATCGACGGATCGGAGAACTCGAAGAGCATGTGCCGGATACGGCGTTGCCGGATGAGGCGACGGAGCGCGTGCTGCATGGCTGTCGGGGTTGTGGCCGAGCTCTGCAACGACGACTGCCAGTCGCTCGAACGCCCGCGAGGTCGGATTAAGACCGGCCGCTGGCGCGACATGACGCAAAAGCTCGCGCAGGTCTTCAACGGACATATCGGCCTTGCTTAAGGCCATGGCGACATGCAGCTCGAATGGCAGACCAAGCTCGCGCACCGCAATATCTCCCGCAAGAAGCAGACAGGTCTTTTCGCGCATCGAGAGCTGTGACGGCGACCAGATGCCACGGGCGGCCTCAAGCCCCATGGATCCGAAAACAGGATCAAGCCTCAGGACGCGATCGGGGGACACTAACTCCATGATGCACTCCTTTTCGTTGATGTCGTGGTCACTGCACCGAGCTCCGTCAATAAATGCCAGGCAAGAGACGAGCCGTGCGGGCTCGATAGCTACGGTACTGCTCGCCAAACGCGTCGATCAGCAGTGCTTCTTCGGCATTCATCCGCCCGACCACCGGCATGATTGTCGCGGCTGCCAACAAAACGCCCGCCATTGAGCGGAAGGCAAGGGCCCAGCCGAGGACACATAGGAGCATGCCGAGATAACTCGGATGACGTATCCGGCGATACGGCCCGGTGGTAACGAGGCGATGTTCTGGCTGAATCGCGACAAGTCCACTGAAGCGATTGCCAAGTACGAATACTGGCCAGAGCCTCAGCACTCCGCCCGTCGTGTAAACAACGACGCCGCACCAGCGCGTTGTGTCGCCGTCAATCGTCCCCCAGTCTAATCGGTCCGTGAAAGCCGGTAGCCAGCCGATGAGAATGCCGAGAGCCGCGAAGGCGGCCAGAACCCAGCGGTTCGACCGATCCTCACGAACGCCCGAGCTCAGATTTCCGGCGGTAAACATGGCTGCAACCGTCAGCACGACCGTAACCACTGTCAGCGCCGTCAGTGGTGCATGAGCAAAGAACGGGCGCAGCCCACCCCACCCGAGGATGGCCAAGCTGATAAACGCAGCTGTCCCCAACGCCGCCGTGATGACAAGGGATGCGAGGGCATGTAGCCGATCTGGATCTGCTGTGAGGACCATCGATCTTGCATCTGTCAGACTTTCCTCGAAGCTTGGTCGTTCCCGCGGACACCGGACAGGACTGCGCAGAGCACCAGCACCAACGCCAACAATGTCAGCGCCGCACTCACGGCATGCGCATATTCCCACTGCTGCCGAACTAGGCCGAGATTTGCCGGCATCTCTGTCCAATTCCGTGTGAGAGCGTTCATCCGATAGATGAAGCACCAGAAAATGACCTGGGTACCAATGAGCAAGCCAAGCGCCCCCAGCGAAAGCCAGCGCGCGACGGGAATGTCCCACATTGCGATCGCATGGCCGAGCGTGCAGCCGACCGCGATGACGATCGCGATGCCGAAGAACGCCCAACCATCATAGGCCCTTTGCATCGTCATGTAGTCGACCGATGACATCCTCGATTTGTTGAACATCTCAAAGAAGTGGGCGCCTTCCGGGACGAGGTAGATTGCGACGGAGACGACAGTGGCAATTCGCAGTACGTCGGCCCAATATCGCTTTTGGCCAGCAGCGTGCTCAAGCATCGGAGAGCCCTGATCCGAGACCGCCAGCGAGCGCCTGGTCGAAGACATGCTTCAGCTTGTCTGGATTACGAACGACATAAACCATGTCGATCTTGTCGCTGGCAATCTCGATAGCGATGGTAAAGAGTTCTCCATTTGCGAGAGTTGCCACGCATCCGTGGAGCCCGTTGATTATCGCCGGCCGCAGCTCGACGACAGGCTCCGCGCGCTTGCGCGCCAGCCCCGCGAGAAGCGCGAGAATCCTGGCGCGTCCGACGATTGGGTTGAGAGCGGCTCGCCGTTTGCCGCCGCCGTCGGTGTACAACACCGCGTCCTCGGAGAGGACGCTCGCCAGGCCGTCGACATTGCCGGTTCGATAGGCTGTCATGAAGGCCTGGAGAATCTTATTCCCTTTGTCAGGTTGAACCTGAAACCGCGGTCGCGAGTCTCGGATATGGGCCCGCGCCCGCGCCGACAATTGGCGGCAAGTTGCCACATTGCGTCCGAGCAGGCGCGCCACTTCCTCGAATTCGACATCAAAGACGTCGTGCAACAGGAAGGCTGCCCGCTCGAGGGGAGAAAGCCGTTCCAGGGCCAACATCAATCCGACGGACAGATCGGTTGCATAGTCGCTTGCCGTCTCCGCGGCCAAACTCTCGGCCTCCAGCACAGGCTCTGGCAACCATGGGCCGACATAGGTTTCCCGCTTAACGCGGGCGGATTTCATCTGATCAAGACAGATGCGGGTGACGACCTTGGCAAGGAACGCTCGTGGCGATTCGACTCTCGCCTTGTCCGTTCCATGCCACCGAAGGTAGGCCTCCTGCACGGCATCCTCGGCTTCGGTCAGCGAGCCAAGCATGCGATACGCCAGGCCGGTCAGATAGCGGCGGTGTCTTTCAAACTGGTCTGCGGCCCTGTACCCGCTCTCTGCGGGCAATCTGTGGTCCTGTAAGGCATCCCTCATGGTACACCTCCGAGAAAGCGGCTGAGCTGAAAGTCAGCTGGCCTGGCGTTCGCCCGGATGTTCGGCGCGAGCTCCTATGGCAAGGCGATTGAAGCCATTGATGAGCGCGATCGCAACGGAGAGCGCGATGATCTCATCGTGCGAGAAGCGCCGCTGCAGTTCTTCAAACACTTCATCCGGGGCATGGGTTTCCGCAATCCGCGTCAAACTTTCGGTCCACGCTAGCGCCACCCGCTCCCGATCTGAGAACAGCGCCGACTCGCGCCAGGCGTCCAATAGGAGCAGCCGGGTAGGACTTTCGCCGTGCTTGAACGCCTCGCCGCTGTGCATGTGCAGACAGAAATTGCACCCGTTTAATTGCGAAGCTCTCACCTTGACCAGTGCGAGAAGCTTTGAATTAAGATGGCCCGCCGCCCATCGATCGGCGACGCGCATGGCCTCAATGCCCTCATTCGGGATTGCAAGATTGATGCGTGGTGTCACTTGGCGACCTCCTCGACTGTCTCATGATAGAGAGACGACAGACGGGCGTGGATCGTGACATGTGCATTGGTTGCAAAGAAACAATGCTGCCTTGCAAAACGTTCCGAGCTCGTGCGGATTGCCAGCCCCGGTTCGACCTTTCCGGCAGCACCTTCATTTGCCAACGTCGCCAGCGAAGCACGATTGCAACCACCGCTATCACCGGCACGCGAAGCCCCCATAACCAGACGACATGTTGAGCCCAATTGGCGATGCCGTGGGAAGCTTGAGTTAAGTCCGCAAAAGGCAGCAGACTTTCGCCTTGAGAGACGCCCCTGTGTCCTCGGTCTCCAGGGGAGCTGAGAGAGCGTACTTCTCAGGTTCGCCAACCTCATAAAAAAAATGCGTAGGCGTGTCACATCACCGCCACCGCCTCGTCAGTGTTTTGACGGATGGTGAGACAGGTCGCAGCTGTGACAGCAGTCAAATATTTGTCGCGGCTCATCCGGAACGCCAAGCCGGCGGCAGTTAGAACTCGGACATATTCACCTCGAACGTTATGGCCAGGGTTGGAGAGAGGCGTGCGCGAAGTCGTCGGGGCGGTCAGGTTGGCCACTCAATCTAAACCACGCAGATTGCCCGCCCGTGTACCTCATGCGTTTCTGTCGTAAACCGCGGAGCCCCCGTATGGCAGCTTACTCGTTTAGTGTTATCGGAGTGCTTGTCCTCTGCCTTTTGTCTATTCTGCTGGCGATCCATTCAGGATCATCCAAAGGAAGAGCGGGCGCACTCTCCGGACCTGTTCTGCCGGCCGATGACGACAACTTGCTGTACCGGATTGATCGCGTCCACATGAATGCGGTGGAGGCGCTGCCGCCATTTGTCGTCGCATCAGTCTTGGCCATGATGGTGCGAGTTAGCGCCGGTGCGCTTGCAACGCTCGTATGGGTCTATGTCGCAATTCGTTTGATCCACGTCGTGGTCTATTTGCGCGGCGGCAAGGCAGCCAAAGGCGGCGACATCAGAACCATTCTCTACGTTTCCGGAGCGCTCGTTAATGTTGTTCTCATCGCCACCACCGCCGTCGCGACCATCCGTTGACCTCTCATCGGCGCCTCGTTCCGGACATTCGCGACCACGTGCCCTTCTATGTTTATTTCCCTGAGATGCCGTTGGTGTGGATCATTCCCGTTCGCCAACGACCGCTTGAATCCAGCCACTCCGATGACCGATCTTTCCTTAATTGGCGGGCCGCTTCGGTGACTCCACGCCAAGGAACGCCGTGTGCAGGTCCGATCGGGACGGAGCAAGATCTGCGCGCCTTGGTCCACGTTGAGTTGGGAGCTCTTGCTCCGAGACAAATGCCAAGCCGGGTTCTGCTGCTCATCCGATCCCTTCGAGGAGGCGTTGGCAGACGGGCGCCCCAGATTGATCCAATGCATCCGCCGAGGCTCCCATGTAGGTCGGCGCGCCGAATTCGATGGCCTCACTAACTTCGAGGTCCGCTACCGCTGCTGCGCTTCGGTGACGCAAGCAGCGCGTCGAGGCCTCGAACTTCTGCATCTCCGTCTCTGTGATGGACGACGGCGCCCTTGATTTGTCGATTCCATGACTGTCGCCTCTTCCCGGACCTGGCTTCAACAGCGCCGCCTATCGCCACTGCGACGTGCTTCGGCGAATCCGGCGGCGAAGCGATCAGGTCGCCGATTCCGGGCACGGCCGCGTTGCGTGATCTATTGACCTAGTGGAGCATCGTGCGGCGCGACCACAGCTTCAGGATCTGCAAATTTCGCTCCCCGGCCCGCCACGTTCGCTGCGACAGCCTCGATGTGATCTGGGGAACCGATCAGGGCGTGTTGCTCCCGTCTCTCGCTCGCAAGACCCACACCCGCATCACAGGCAACGGCTTCGTTCAAGAGCCGCTTCACGGCGCGAATCGCGGACGGACTCCTGGCGGCGATCTCATGCGCGGTCTTCATCGCTTCTGCATGTGGATCGTCGACCACACGCGTCACCAGCCTGTGAGAAAGAGCCTCCTCGGCACTGAAGATCCGCCCGGTGTAGGTCAGCTCCCTGACGACATCTTCCGCAGCAAGGTGACGCATCAGCTGCGTGCCAGACATGTCCGGTACGAGGCCCCATTTCGACTCAAGCACTGCCAGTTTGGTTCCCGGGGCGACGTAGCGAATGTCCGCACCGAGGGCGATCTGAAAGCCGCCACCGAAGGCCAAGCCATGAACCGCCGCTATCACCGGCACGGGAAGTTGCCGCCATAACCAGACGACATGTTGAGCCCAATTGGCAATGCCGTGGGAAGCTTGAGTCAAGTCCGCAAAAGGCAGCAGACTTTCGCCTCGCGAGATTGCATCGAGCCGTTCGACATCCAGGCCAGCGCAGAAGGCGCGGCCTTCGCCGGATAAAACGACTGCCCGAACTCCCGTGTGACCCCTGAGCCGCTCACCCGCCTCCGCCAATGCCTTGAACATTGGGGGATCCAGAGCATTCATCTTTTCGGGACGATTCAGGCGCACGTCAGCAACACTCGCTTCTAGAGTGATGGTCACACGACCGTCTATCATTCTCGCACCTCAGCGAACACTCATTTTAAGCCGACTTCGATGGCCTGATCGATAGCAACAAGGGGGACCGCTCCTGCAAACCAGTTCCGCCCCCTTGAGAACATCTCACCAAAGAGTCTTCTTTCGACTGCTGTCACAACTGCGACCCGTCTCATCCGTCAAAATACTGACGACGTGGGTGGGGGTGATGTGACACGCCTGCGCAATTTTTTTCCAGGGACGCCGTTGTCGGCCTCGGTGGGAGGGCGGACAGACTTTTTCGCCCGCTGTGCCTAAGGAGGAGCTGATCAGCTATGTCGGCGAGCGCGAGCAGCCCTAGCGCGCGTTGATTTCCCGTAACGCACCCTACTTGCTCGCGATGTCTTAGGAAGTCTCGTGGGTTGACCTCGCGCTAGCTTTCACTTCGATCACAATCACCGCAAGCCGCGGCCTGCATCGCCTCTGCCACCAGTTTGACTACCGATTTTTGCGCGCCATGCGAGAGCTTGCCGATTTAGAACACGCTGCTATTTTTGCGACGTGCTTCGCGATTTCTTCGGTCGACTTTCGCCATTTGCGAGCCACACGCTGCATCCGTGATGTCGGAATGATCACTCCTCGCTTGGTGGTCGAGCCCGAGCCAACAATTGTCCTCATAGAACTCTTCTGCCCCGAGCACAGAATTCACGATCGAAATGATCGCCCCTTTCGCTTGGCATCCTCAAGACATGCGGACAGGAGAGCTGACCCAATGCCGGTGCGTCATCTGCGGCTTTGATCGCACTATGGACAGCGACCCTGAGCGAGGCCGAGGTGGCGATGAAGCTGGCTGCGGCGACCGCGGGCTGGAGCGGAGGTCGTCGCAGGGATCGTAGTCGGCGATCTCCGCAGCGTGTCGGCCGGTTAAGGTGGCTGGAAACTTTCAATGACAGCCAGGCACCGCGCCGCGGGATCGCCCGATTGTCCGGACGTCCCGGCCATCCTCGCTAAGTCGGCTGTGACCGTCGTCGAACTAATGCCGGCCCTTGGGCGTGAGGTCGAGCCACATGAAGGCACCCATCAGATTTTCAATTCCACGGGAATACGCCGAATAGGTGTGGAAGATCTCGCCGGTCTCGTTTTTGACGAATATGCTGGCTCCCATCATATCTTCGCTGCTCTTGAGCGGGATCGTGTCGTAGTTGAACTTCGCTGTGCCAGCGGCCAAATCCTCCTTTTTGAATGACACCCCGAAATCATAGTTGAAGTCACTGCCATAGGATGACACCCAGGGAAATGACCAGCCTAAAGCGCGTTTCACTTGCTCGATTTGCTCGATTGGTGCGCGTGAAATCACGGCAAACGACAGATCGGCATCATCAAAGTGCTTGCGCGCCGCATCGAAATGATCGGCGACGAATGAGCACCCTTTGCAAACGTGATCGGAACCCGGGGTCAGCATGAAGTGATAGACAGCGAGCTGGCCGCGATCATCGAACAGGTCGGCAAGTGTGCACTTGCCATCCGGTCCCTCGAAGACGTAGGGCTTATCAATCTTAACCCAAGGCAACTGGCGGCGCTTCTTTCTCAGTTCGTCGAGTTTGTGCGTAATCTCCTTCTCTTCGGCGAACAGCGCCTTGCGTGCGGAAAGCCATTCCTCACGTGAGACGATTTTCGGTGGGGAGAGAGTGCCTGCTGCCATCATCAGAACTCCTCTGATCGGGTTTTAAACGTAGGCGGCAACGGCCGGTTCCTTGCTTGACCAGCAACTATAAAGATCTTCGAAAACCATTCGAGAGGGACGATCTCGTCAAGCACATCGAGCCGATGTGCGGGCGAGTTGAAAGGAGAGCAATTGAGTAGGTTGGGTGTGTTTCGATCCTGGATGTTCATGAAAGTCGTCCAGGATGCCATGGAGGACAGAGACTTTCGGCCCGATCGCAGGCAGTCGGGGACGGCACGGCCTTTTCCGCCTTGGCGCCTTCGTGGCGGCCCGGGCAGCCTGCGATTGGGTCGAGCGCGCACCAAATATCTGGTTTTCGCGTCGTTCGGACGCAAGTGGTCGACACTGATCCGGGCGGCCCGAAGGCCGCCTCCTTCAGTATCGCAGCAAGGCCTGCAGCGGCGCCTTGTCGGAAAGGGCTGAGCGGCATGCCGGATCACGGACGAAGGCGATCTGCGCTCTGCGCTCAAGTGCCTGCTGGAGCGCCGCCTCAACGAGGTCATCGACCGCATCGAGATCGGCCTCGCCGCAAACCGGACACTTGGACAGCCGTGCGTCTTCGAACAAACTCCCGCAGAGCCGGCATTGCGTGCCAGCAGCAGCGTAGCTATCGTCAATGACTAAGGTGAGAACCCGTCCCTCGCTCAGACAGTCTAAGGTCTCCTGTGTTCCCGTTGAGACCGCCACTGGATTCGCCTCGCGCAACCGGTCGATAAGCTCGCGCTCCTCTTGGGCTTTGAGCTGATCTTGTATCGCGGCGGCCGCAGCACCGATTTCGGCGGACGACGCATGCACGCTGGTCTCGAACGCCGTAAGGCGGGAGAGAGACTCCTTCGACAGATGACCGCGGAAAGCCGCGCTCATGTCGGGAGGCGCGCACAGAAGGATGTGGGACGTTTCGAACTCTTGACCGATGATCTCAGCCATCGAAGCCAAGGCCTTTGCCTCGTCCTTCATGAGTTGGATCGCCAGCGCATCGCGGCGGTCGCGCGGGACACGATCCGTCAGCATGCCCCGAATGCGCTGCCCCTTGACGCGGTAGATCTCTTCAATGGTGCCGAGATGGCTGACGAAAAAGCGGCTCTGCTCCCGCGACAGAAGCGCAAGTAGCATGCGGTCGCTGCGGCCCCAGGTGCGTAATAAAGGTCGCAGGTAAGGCCGGGGTCCAATCTGGATACTGTCCGGCAGTGGAATCGGCAGGGCGATCTGCCGCCAGATCCCACGTTCGCGACAAGCGAAGAATGCAGCGCCACGGCCGAGTTCGGGCAATTGCTGATCCAGCGCGCCCTGGATATCTTCGATGTCGGCATTGACGCTGGCCCGAGTGGACTGATCAGTCGTCCGAGAGATCCGGTGGCTGAGGGCTGATAGCGCGGACCGCCAGCCGCTTCCCACGCGCCGTTCCGGGGTCAGCTGTAGATAGAGGCTGACGACGGGAGGGCCGGCCGTGTCGAGCGCAGCGAGAGCACGGAAATGCTCGGGGGAGAGCAAGCGATAGGGGTGCTCTTGCATCCGCGTGCGAACGTTCTCAACGATCCGTTCCCGCAACTCAGGAGTAAGTGCATGATGCGCGTCAATGGCGAGGCTGAGAGCCCTCATTTGCAGTCCTCCTCATCAGTTCAGCCAAGCGGGCTTGCCCATCTCGCCAGAGTTGCGACAGGCTTTCCCGCGGAATTCGCAAACCAACTGCAATTTCGGTAAAGCTGAGGCGGTGGACATGACGCATCACCAGCACCTGGCGAGCGATGGGCGATAGACCCGGAATGTTCTGGTCGAACACTCCCGTGGCGGGCTCCAGATCGGACTCGGCACACAGAATGTCCTCCCAGCGCACCACCTCGTCCGGTTGAAACCATTCGTAGAAGCCTTCGTCATCGTCGTAGATCGGCGGCTCCGGCGCACGCGACTCCAACGAAACCGAAACGAGACGCCGTAACAGTTGCTCCTGCCGGACGATGCGCATCAGCACGCGGAACTGGAGCCCGAGCAGCCATGCACGAAGTCCGAGGGCTTGCGGACGAGTTCGGCGGTCTCGCCATGCCCTCAGCAGGGTCTCGCCAACGAGTTCCTCGGCAGACAAATCGCCGTCGCGCATATCGCCGACGGCGACGTGATATCGGAGGTCCCGCTCAGCGGCAGCGAACAGCTCGGCCAGGTGAGCGCTGGCCAAAACCTGGAAGGCGTCCCGATCGCCGTCCAGGCAACGCGCCCATGCCGTGCTGTTGTCCAACGTCGCAGACGCAGGGCCGGATGTACTGGCCTCCGAGACATCGATGGGCGTCATGGTTATGTCCCGTATTGGGCCTCCTCAATTGGCTTCATTTTGAAACCCAGTTTCCGCCTGAGCATGCAATCTTGCGATTGAATGTCCCGCGAGGCTATGCAGGTGACGTTCGGATGCAGGGCGCTTTCGCAGCTGCTTCTGGTAAAGCTTGACGTATTCGGCAGCCATACGGGTGGCGGAGAAGCGCTCCTCGAAACGGGCGCGCACGGCCTTGCGGTCCAGCGCCAGAAGAGACGGCATGGCTTGCACGGCCTCCTCGACGCTCTCGACGATGCGTCCGGTGATCCCGTCCTCAACGATCTCGGCGACCGATCCGCCGCGGAACGCCAGGACCGGCGTGCCGCAGGCCATGGCCTCGATCATGACCAGGCCGAAGGGCTCCGGCCAATCGATCGGAAACAACAGCGCTGTCGCGTTGCCAAGAAATCCGGTCTTTTCGCCCTCGTTGATCTCGCCGATGAAGTCCACCCCTGGACCGTCGAGCAGCGGCGCGATGGTGCCACGGAAGTAGGCCTCGTCGGCATTGTCGACCTTCGCGGCAATCTTCAACGGCAGTCCTGCTGCTCGCGCAATCTCGATGGCGCGGTCAGGTCGCTTCTCCGGGGAAATTCGTCCGAGGAAGGCTAGATAGCCGCCAGTAGGCTGGAGAGTTGGTTTGTGCAGATCGAGCGGTAGTCCGTGGTAGACGGTTGCAACGAAATTGGCCCTCGGCAGCGGCGCTCGTTGGGCGTTGGAGATCGAGACCAGGGGCATCTCGGGGAAATGGGCGTAGAACGGCATGTGGTCGGGCAGGTCCTGGCGCCCATGGAGGGTCGATAAGGTCCGTCCGGCCTGCGTGCGGAACAGTGGAAAGTGCATGTAGTCGACGTGGAAATGAAGCACGTCGAACTCCTCAGCGCGTTCGCGGACCTTGTCCAGCAGCAGCATCTGGTGCGGAATCGAATTTCTGACATCCGGATCGAGCCGGAGGGCCTGGGTCGTGCAGGGGACGAGTTCAGCCGATGTGATCGAATCCCCGCTCGCAAACAGAGTGACCTTGTGCCCTTGCCTGACCAGCTCCTCCGTCAGGTAGTGCACGACCCGCTCGGTCCCGCCATAGAGCCGGGGCGGTACACTCTCGAATAGCGGGGCGATCTGCGCGATCTTCATTCGGTCCTCCGTTCGTCTAGTCGGATGTATTTTTTAAGCGTGAGATTCGGCCGGCTTTGCCAGATGGCCAAGCCGGCGTGCGGCAGCGCTATGAATCCGAGAAGCAGCCACTCGTTCCAGGATCGCTGCCGTGGTGCGGCCTGTGGGCGGTGACAGCGCGCTACCATCGCGGCTTGGCCGCGCGCGCCGGGCGCCAGTCCGGCCTGGAGAGCCGATGTTGACACCGAGGGCGGCAAAGCACGGCGGATCACTCGCTGGAAAGGATTCCAGAAGCGCCGTTTCGATAACGTCATCATCAAGGGCTGCTGCCATGGTCACTCTCGCGAGTCAGTGTGCTTGGCGGGACCGGCCGCGGCGGGGCAGAGCTGCCAGGAATGAATCCTTCACCTCAGCGGACCCGCCGAAGAACATGGGTGCGGCATTGCAGTTTTCGCAAGATGCCGGCGGGACTTGAAACGACCGGGTCCGCTTCTAACTTGATGGGTGAAAGCGCGAGCCATCGCGCACCGGGCGCCTGTGACAGGGCCCGGTCAGCGGGCGCCAGGCAGGTGTCCGAAGCGCCCAGAACCATGTTGCTCAATGGAGGATATGGCTATGACCACGCTTGATCTTGCTCCCCTGTGGCGATCGACCGTTGGTTTCGATCGTCTGTTCGACCTTCTCGAGGACTCCGGCCGATGGACCGGGGACAACTATCCCCCTTACGACATCGAACGCGTCGGCGAGGACCACTATCAAATCTCGCTGGCTCTTGCGGGCTTCACGCCCGACGAGGTCTCCATCACGGCCGAGCAGAACACGCTGACCGTTGAGGGTCGCAAGGCCGAGAAGGGCAGTCACCAATACCTCTATCAGGGCATCTCTTCACGCCCGTTCCGGCGGATGTTCAATCTGGCCGAGTACGTGCAGGTGAAGGGCGCCTCGTTCGAGAACGGCATGCTCAAGATCGATCTGGTACGGGAAATCCCGGAAGCGATGAAACCCCGCCAGATTGCGATCAGCACAGGTGGCGACCACCAGCAAGTTGAGAACAAGCAAGCGGCCTAATACCGCCTACTCGCAGTTGGAGTTCGTGGCGTGGCCTCGCCGCGTCGCGAGCCTTTGAAAAAACGAAAGGAGAAACACTATGGCTATCACTGATCTGATCCCCTGGGGCCGTGGTCGTGATCTGACCACCCGTCGCTCCGAAAACTACAATCCGGTTCTTGCCCTGCATCGGGAGATGAACCGGCTGTTCGACGACGTCTTCCGCGGCTTTGATGTCGCACCAATCGGTGGCAGCTTTTTCGAGCAGTCGATGAACTGGCCGAGCATCGAGGTCAATGAGAGCGACAAGGACGTGAAGGTCACGGCAGAGCTGCCGGGCCTGGACGAAAAGGATGTTCAAGTCGAACTCGCCAACGGCGTTCTCTCAATCAAGGGAGAGAAGAAGACCGAGACGGAAGACAAGGATCGCAAGTTCAGCGAGCGCTACTATGGCCGGTTTGAACGCCGTATCCCGGTCGAGGACGTGGATCAGGACAAGATCTCTGCCGCGTTCAAGAACGGGGTGCTGACGGTCACCATGCCGAAGCTGCCACAAGCGGAATCGAAGGTGAAGCGCATCGCGATCAACTCCAAATGAGCGCAGATCGACGGGAGCGGGTCCCCGCTCCCGTCTTCAGTCACGGGGGTGTGTGCCCGCCATGGACACCAAGCGTAAATCCAGTTTTGCAGGGGCTGCGGATGTTGTCGCACACGCGGAGACGGCAGTGCAGCACATTAAGGAACTGAAAATGGCCTGCGCAAACGGCGACAAGAGCGCGGCCCGCAGGTTATTGCGGCAAGCGATCAGCGAGCTGGAGTTGGCTCGCGCAATGGTGCGGACCGGCATCGACTGAATCCAAATAGAGCCACACTCTGGGTTGCCTCGCCCGTCTCAAGCAGTGTGTTGACTGGTCCTTTCGCGCAACACCGTTTCGAGTGTGGCGGAGAGCTCCCGGGAAGAAAACGGCTTGCTTAGCAGCATGTTGCCGTTCATGCGCTTACCGGTCTGTTCAATGAGATCCGGATAGCCACTGCAGTACACCACCGGAAGGCCGGGCTGCTTTCGTTGAAGTTCAAGTCCGACGTCCACTCCCGAGACGCTGGGCATGGCGAGATCGATGATTGCCAAATCGATGGCTTGGTGGGACAGAGTTGACAGCGCCGCATCCAAATTGTCAGCCGCTATAGCCTGATACCCGAGATCATCAAGCATGCTCCGCGTCGTTTCGAGCACGCTGGCGTCGTCGTCCACGACAAGGATGCGCTCCCTTTCCCCCACACTTGAAGTACTCGATTGTCGATCGTTGCTTCCGACAACAGCGTCGGTTGATCGTGGCAAGAGGATTCGCACTACCGTTCCCCGGCCAACTTCGCTTTCAATTTTCACGGACCCTCCGGACTGGCGGGCAAACCCGTAGACCTGCGACAGGCCCAGTCCCGTCCCCTTGCCGGGCTCTTTGGTGGTGAAGAACGGATCGAAAGCTCGGGCCAGAACATTCGGAGGCATGCCGGTGCCAGTATCTTTCACTGCGATTGAGACATACTCACCTGGCTTGAGGTCGGTCCGCAGGTCTTCCGGCACACCATGGAGGACGCTTGTCTCGATCGTAAGAAGGCCGCCTTGCGGCATTGCGTCTCGCGCATTGATCGCAAGATTGAGCAACATCAGCTCAAGTTGGGTCGCATCAACCAGTGCAGGCCAAAGATCCTTTTGCGTGACGACGTCGACCCGTATGGAGGCGCCAAGGGTTCTGGACAGCATCTCTGCAACTGTGTCCACGAGCTGGTTGACGTCGACAGGCTCCGGCGCGAGACGCTGCTTGCGGGAGAATGAGAGCAACTGTCCCACGAGCTTGGCTCCGCGCTGCGCGCCGTGCATGGCGTTGCGAACATATCGCTGAATGCGCTCGTCCTCGACCCGCCGGGCGATCAGCTCGAGATTGCCAATGATCGCCATCAGAAGATTGTTGAAGTCGTGGGCAATGCCACCTGTGAGTTGCCCCACGGCCTCCATTTTCTGGGCCTGACGCAGTGCCACTTCGGTACGCTCTCGTTCCACCATCTCCTCTCTCAGCCGCTTGTTCGCTGCGGAGAGCTGCGCGGTTCGCTCTTCCACGCGCCGCTCCAGCGTGTCAGTCATCCGCTTCAACTCCCCGAGGTACTTTTCAGCTTGCCGTTGCCGCCTGCGACCGCGCACGGCTGCCAATACCGCGCTCCTGAGCGAGGTCGCGGCCAGTGGTCGCTCGAGAACCGTCACGTGACCAAGCAGCTCAATCTGCTCGTTAAGAGCTGCGCCGTTTTGGCCCGTCCTCAGTGTCAGCAGCACGAAGGGAAAATCCGACCAAGGTGGCTGATTGGCAATCCAATCGGCCAATGTGCCACGATGCTCGTGGACCAGCGCTTCTTCGGCAATAACCGCCGCGGCGGCATCATCCAGGTTGCCCACCAACTCTGAAAGGCTCGATTGCTGCAACGCGTGGATGCCGACGTCACGCAGCGCCGAGCAGACCACGCGGGCATCACGGCCGAACGGCGCCAATACGAGCACCGGCCCCTCCGGGCTTGCATCACTATTGTCCATTGCTCCTCGTCGTAAGGAGCGCGCCGTGTTGGCCTGTATAGACGGGAGAACCGGATAGGACGCCTTGGAACTCCGCCAAGGGAGGACCGACACGGATCCCACGGTTATCGAGCCGGTACTCTCGGATTTCGTCTTCGTGGCGTCCGGTGCGCTTCTTGAGCACCGAGATCGCCCGGCGAATTCGTCCGGCGGCCTCGAAGAAGCGCAACAGCAGCACCGTATCGCTCAGGTAGGTGAGATCGACGCTGGACTGCATCGAACCAACAAGTCCGTGCTGGGCAAGAGTCAAAATCGTCACGACTCCGCGGTGATTGAGATAGGTCAGCAGCTCATGCATCAGCAGTAGCATGAACTGCTCGGCGGGCATCGCATTCTGGTAGCCGCTCAAGCTATCGAGGACTACAACCCGCACATTGTCAGTCTCGACGCGCCGGCGCACCATTCCAGTGAGCTCACCGGGAGAAAGCTCTGCAGGGTCGACCTGCTCGAGCAGTAGCTGTCCCGATGCGATAGGCTGATCCAAATGCCAGCTCATGCCAGCTGCGCGCTTCATCAGGATCGCTTTGGTCTCGTCGAAGGTCACGAAGAGAGCGCGTTCCCCTTGGCCAAGAGCCGCCATGACGAATTGCATGGCGATTGACGATTTGCCAGAACCCGACGGGCCGATCAGGAGAGTACTGGTACCCCGGTCAAGCCCCCTTCCCAGCAGCTGGTCCAACTCGTCGATGCCGCTCAGGAGCGGCTCCGCCGCCGACGAGCCATCGACGTGCTCGGACGCGATCAAGCGCGGAAACAGGACCAGTCCACCCTTGCGAATGACGAAATCATGGAAGCCGCCCCGGAAGCTGCGCCCACGCATCTTGAAAATGCGCAGCCTGCGGCGTTCGGCGCCGTATTGCAGCGCATTATGTTCGAGCCGGATCACGCCATGTGCGAGACTGTGCAGATTGAGATCATCGGCTTCGTCGGTCAGGTCATCCAGAAGAAGCGCGGTGCAGCCCTCTTGGGCAAAGAAATGCTTCAGGGCAATGACCTGCCTGCGATATCGCAGCGGGTTTTGCGCGAGCAGCCTGATCTCAGAGAGACTGTCGAAGACCACGCGTGAAGGCGCCACACGCTTGACCTCATCAAAGGTCATCTTCGTGGTTTCCCCGAGTTCTAGGTCGGACGCATAAACCACCGTCTGCTGCTGCTTGGGGTCGAGGCTGAGTTCCGCCGGGACGAGCTCAAAGATCTCGATGCCCTCGAGATTCCAGCCGTGGGTTTCGGCCACTTGCCTCAGTTCGTCCTTGCTCTCGGAGAGCGTGATGTACAGACAGCGCTCGCCCTTCGAGGCGCCCTCAAGGAGAAATTGCAAGGCCAGCGTGGTCTTGCCGGTTCCCGGCTGGCCTTCGATCAGATGCACGCGGTGTGACGCGTAGCCACCATCGAGGATGCCGTCAAAGCCGGCGATTCCTGTGGAGATGGCATGCGTCTTGGTGCTCGTTTCAGGGATGTTCATTCGTCTTCCGCAAGCGCGCGCCGACGAGCAGGCTTCGTTCGCCCGACCGCATGGCTGGATGTGGTTGTCGTGATTTTCGCGAAGACAAGGCCCAGGCCCTTCAGCAGGCACCTTGGCGCGGACATCTCCCGGTGTCTATTTCGTACGAATTTCTGCTGCCGAGTCAAGCTGCTACACCGGCACGGGCCGAAACCACGATCTCGGATCGGAGTTAGCCGATGCCTGCCTCAAGATCTCGGAAAACGACAGTCGCTTAGCTGACAGAGAGGAAGTAACGACCGTGGCGTGGAACCAGTTTGTCGGCACCACTATCCTCCTGTACGCCCTGACGAACCCGGTCGGAGCCATCCCCTTGTTCTTGGCGATGACCGGGCGTGCTGGCGCAGTAAAGACCCACCGGATTATCATTTTGGCATGCGGCGCAGTCGCCGTGTTCTTCGTTGGATCTGCGATGTTCGGCAAGGAGATTCTGGCTTTCTTCAATGTGGGCCTCAATGATTTCCGGATCGCAGGCGGGCTGCTCGTGCTGGTGATCGCGTTCGAGATGTTCCAGGCGCAACATGGAAAGTTCATTCCTCGCGCCGACGAAGCGAGTTACAGCGAGGTCGACGTACATGGACTCGCCATCACGCCGTTTGCATTCCCCTTGCTCGTGGGACCGGCCGAGTTGAGCATCATGGTCACTCTTTCGAATGACAATCCGGGATGGCTTGGCAAGGCATTCTTGGCGTCGGCGGCTGTCCTCGCGACCGCGTTAATCGGCCTGACACTGTGGATGGCTGCTGCGGTTGAGCGGTTCCTGGGACGAACCGGCATCAACGTCATGACGCGCGTGATGGCGCTCATCATTGCGGCGATCGCGGTAAATTTTATCATGACCGGAATCAAGAGCGAGCTACCCGGCCTGGTAAACCGAGCCGCCTAAACGAGTAAACTAGGCCGCGGAGTTGGACCGAGTCCTCCTGGACCGCTCGTCCGCGGCGCGCCGTGCCGCGACCGCCATCCAATCGCGCAGCAATCCTCTGTCCTCTCTTGAAAAGGCTGCCCGGCGTTTGAGATCGTCAAGAGTCTCTCCGGGATGGCATCGCTCAAAATCCTGGCGGATCAGCGATTCAAGATATTCGGCGTCCTCCTGATCGGCACCGCCAAGGTCGCAATAGGAACGCATCGACATAATGCTCAGAGCCGATCCGTGCTATCAAGTGCGTCCAGCTCGGCATCTACCCTTTCGAGAAGACGCTCGATCTCCTCGCGCTCCCTTGGTCCAGGATTTTCTTCCAGGCGGCTGATCAGGTGCTGCTTGCGCGTGAGGAGCATTGCTATGCTCGTCATCGCAGGCGTGAGTTCGGTGTGCTGGTACATTGGTCTGAACCCGGTGTTGCTCTTTCGCGACAACAAGGAAGGCGATCGTGGGACGCTCAGTCTCGCCGAAGTGGGCTCTCGATACGCGCTAAACTCTTGACCGTACCGGCAGTTCCTCGGGCTGCAGCCTCTACGTGGACAAGCGACCCGGGTGCGGCCTCGGCAAGGTGCTCAAGGACGACATGGGCTGCAGCCGGGTCTATACATCGGCGGCTTCAAGGACTGCGCGGGTTCCGGCGGGGCGGTGGAGAAGCCGATCGAGCCGGGAATGTAGGGCAGGAATCCGGGTGGGCAAAGGCTCCGCCGGACCTCGAAGAGCGAAGGCGGATGCGTGCCCACTTTTCTGGCCAGCCGCTCTTCGAGACAGAAGTGGTGGGCACGTCGCTCGCGCTCCTTTGCCCACGCTAGCGCTTACTGCGCTGCCGCGCCGGTTGCGCGTGTATGAAAATCACATATCGCGTCACGATGCGTTCGGACGACGAGCACAATACCAACCAAAGTCTGAGCCGAAAATGCCTGAAATCACAGACTTGTAACTGGCCGGCTCGTTTCCTTCCCCAACTTCGTCACGATTGCTTCCATCATGCGACATGCCGGCGCCCCGGTTTGGGCGGCGTGCGATAGCCATCCCGGGTTCATCTTCCTTGCAGGAGTGTCGTCCATGCGAGCGCTTGATGTCGCGCGTCTTGCATTTGTCCTCACACTGATCAGCCCCCTGGCCCATGCTGCCGAGCCGGCACGCGAGATCAAGGGCCTCTACCTTATGACCGATTATCCTTCCGTCACAGCGAGGCCGGGCACCACCTCCAACATTTCGCTGCGCCTACAGGACTATGGCCTTGCGCCGGAGCCCTATCAGCTCTCGGTCGCCGGCGTGCCGGCCGGGTGGACCGCGACGCTGCTCGGCGGCGGCCAGCCGGTCGCTGCGGCCCAGCCGGCGCCTGACGCCAGCGTGTCGCTGCAGCTTCGGCTCGAGATTCCGAACGGTGCCGATCTCAGCCAGCAGACAATCACCGTCAAGGCCCAAGGCCAGGGCGCCAGTGCGGAGCTTCCGATCACGATAGCACTTGCCAAGGAGCTGCCGGCGAAGCTCACGGTGACTCCGACCCTGCCGTCGCTGCGCGGCAGCCCGAAATCGAACTTCGATTATACGCTCGCGATCAAGAACGATTCCGGCCGCGACGTGGTCGCAAGCTTCGATGCACAGGCGCCAAGCAACTTCGAGATCTCCTTCGCGGAAGCCTATGGTACGCAGGAGTTGTCCTCGATCCCGATCAAGGCCGGCGAATCCAAGGACATCAAATTGAAGGTGCGGCCGCCGAGCACGGTCGATGCCGGGCATTTCCCGGTCAAGGTGACGGTGAAGGCCGAGGACGTTTCGGCCTCGACCGAGGTTGCGCTCGACGTGGTCGGCCAGCCGCAGCTCCAGATCTCCGGCCGCGACGGATTGCTCAGCGCCCGCGCGGTCGCAGGACAACAGAGCTCGATCCCCGTGGTCGTTACCAATTCCGGCACGGCGCCGGCGGAGAACATCGTGCTTGCAGCCACCGCCCCGACAGGATGGAAGGTCACCTTCGAACCCAAAACCATCGATCGCTTGGTGCCCGGCAAGGACAGCGAGGTGCAGGCGCTGGTGACCCCCAGCGATAAGTCGCTCGCCGGCGACTACCAGGCCACGATCCGCGCGACCTCGCGGGGCGAGAGCGCCTCCAGCCAGTTCCGCATCACCGTCGGCACCTCGACGGTGTGGGGTATAGCGGGAGCCGGGGTCATCGGCATTGCGCTGCTCTTGATGCTGGGTGCGGTGGCAAGGTTCGGACGGCGATGAGCGACAGCCAGGCACAGGGCGCCGGCGTCCCGCGCGACATCGTGATCAGCGCGCGCGGCCTGACCCGGCGCTACGGCAACACCGCCGTGGTGGACGCCATCGATTTCGACATCGCGCGGGGCGAGGTGTTCGGTCTGCTCGGTCCGAATGGCGCCGGCAAGACCACGACCATCCTGATGATGCTCGGCCTGACCGAGATTTCCGGCGGCACGGTCAGTGTGCTCGGCTTCGATCCCGCGCGCGAGCCGCTGAAGGTAAAGAGCCGTGTCGGCTACCTGCCCGACGCGGTCGGCTTCTACGATCAGCTCACGGCAGTGGAGAATCTCGCCTACACCGCCAAGCTGATGGGCCTGCCCCGGGCCGAACGCGCGCGGCGGATCGAGGGGGCGCTGGCGCGGGTGCGGCTCAGCGATGTTGCCAACCAGCGCGTCGCGACGTTCTCGCGCGGCATGCGGCAGCGGCTTGGCCTCGCCGAGATCATCATCAAGCGCGCCGAGATCGCGATTCTCGACGAGCCGACCTCCGGGCTCGATCCGCAGGCGACGCTGGAGTTCCTTGCGCTCATCGACGAGCTCCGGAGCGAGGGTGTCACGGTGCTGCTGTCGTCGCACCTGCTCGACCAGGTGCAGCGCATCTGCGACCGTGTCGCGCTGTTCCAGGCCGGCCGCATCGTGCTGATGGGATCGGTGCCGGAACTGTCGGTCAAGGTACTCGGCGCGGGCTTTGTGGTCGAGGTCGAGGCGGAAGGCGCGGGCATCGCCCGGCGCTTGTCGATGATTCCCGGCGTGACGCAGGTGGAGACGCTGGCGTCCGATCGCTTCCGCATGACCGTCGAGCGCGATGTGCGGCCGGATGCCGCACGCGCCGTAGTCTCGGTCGACGGCGCGCTCAAGCGGTTGTCGGTTGATGAGCCTAGTCTGGAAGCGATCTATGCCCGCTACTTCCAGGCCGCGGCTCAAGGAGGCGACCGTCATGCGGCGTGAGGGTTCACCGTTCCAGGGCCTCGGCACGGTCTTCGTCAAGGAGCTTGCCGATCACATCTCCAGCGTCCGCATGCTGATGCTGGAGCTCCTGATCCTGTTCACGGCGCTCGCCGCGCTTTACGAGGCGATCACGAGCCTGCGGCAGAACACGGCGGAAGACCCGTTCCTGCTGCTGCGCCTCTTCACCACCGACCAGGCGCCGCTGCCGTCCTTCGTGGCCATCCTCGGCTTCCTCATCCCGCTGATGGCGATCGGGCTCGGCTTCGACGCCGTCAACAGCGAGCATAGCCGGCGGACGCTGTCGCGCATCCTCGCCCAGCCGATCTACCGTGATGCGCTCCTGATGGGAAAATATCTCGCCGCGCTCGCCACCATCGGCATCAGCCTCGCCGCGCTATGGCTGCTGGTGATCGGGCTCGGTCTGATCTTCCTCGGCGTGCCACCCGGCGGCGAGGAGATCGCGCGCTCGCTGGTATTCCTCGTCGTGGCGGTCTTCTATGCCGGGGTCTGGCTGTCGCTTGCCATGCTGCTGTCGATCGTGTTCCGCTCGCCGGCAACCGCGGCACTGGTGGCGCTCGGCATCTGGCTGTTCCTGACCGTGCTCTATCCCATGCTGGCGCCGGCCATCGCGCAAGTGATCTCGCCGCCCGACCCGCGCTACGCGATGCTCGGCCTCAACGATCCGCAGACCGCGATCTGGACCAGTATGCTGCAGCGGGTGTCGCCGAACGACCTGTTCGGTGAAGCCATGATCGCGGTGCTGTCGCCGACCACGCGCACTTTGGGCCCGGTCTTCATGGATCAGCTGCGCGGCGCGGTGATGGGTTCGCCCCTGCCGTTCGGTGAGAGCGTCACGATTGCCTGGCCACAGACCGTCGGCCTCATCGCCGGCACCATCGTACTGTTCGTCGTCGGCTACGTCCTGTTCCAACGGCAGGAGGTGCGGGCGTGAAGGCCGTTTGTAGGGTGCGCAAAGCATCCGAAGGTGGCGGTGCTCTGGAACAACGATAGTTCCGGGCAGTTTCCAGCCGATGACCCCAAGTCGGGGCTTGCCGTCGGCTAAAGCGCCTCCGAAAGTCAGCTATTTCCATGCCGAGCCTTCCCATGACTGCGGCGGGCTACGCCGTCCTCCAGGCGGAGCTAAGTGACCGCACCAGGATCAAGCGGCGGCAGATTGCCGAGCGCATCCAGCAGGCGATTGGCGACGATCCCAATCTCGTCGAGAATTCGGAGTATCAAGCTGCGCTGACTGAGCAAGGTCTCAATGAAGCTCGCATAGGTGACTTGGAAGCCAAGCTTGCGCGCGCGGAAGTCATCGATTTCTCCAAACTTTCCGGCGAAACTATCAAGTTCGGCGCAACGGTCTCGCTCAGGGACGAGGATACAGGCGAGAAACGAACTTGCCAGATTGTCGGCGAGCCCGAAGCCGATCCTGCTCAAGGCAAGATTTCGGTGAGCTCACCGATCGCCCGGGCATTGATCGGCAAGTCGAAGGGGGCGTTCGTTACTGTGGAGGCACCGGGCGGCGAGAAGAGCTACAGGATTGAGGAAGTCAGGTGGCTGCCATAGAACACTAGCCCTCTCCGCTCCGGCTGAGCGCGTTCCACCCAACCGCTCTATTCTGCTCGGAGTGCGAACCTCTGGGCCTTGCATCTAACGCAAGCCAGTGGATGCGCTACTCGCCTCAGCTGGCGGGGCGACTCTGACGACCACTGAGCTCGTGGCTTCGCCGCGCACGAGCGTAAGCTTCACGTCTTGGCCGACACGCGCGAGACCGATCT
The DNA here is from genome assembly GCF_028128665.1 of Bradyrhizobium sp. CCBAU 45384. Lineage (NCBI taxonomy): Bacteria > Pseudomonadati > Pseudomonadota > Alphaproteobacteria > Hyphomicrobiales > Nitrobacteraceae > Bradyrhizobium > Bradyrhizobium sp. CCBAU 45384. Next base: position 41,694 of record NZ_LBIZ01000105.1, on the reverse strand, counting down.
TGTTACGAAGTTGCGAGGCCGTGCGGATCGGGCGGCCATCCGCCATAGTAACGATATCACCCTTCCGCAAACCCGCCTTCTCAGCGGGAGAGTCCGGCGACACCTGCGCAATGACCGCACCTTCGTTGCGGCCTTGATTGGTCGATGGCTGGACGTCGCGCAGTGAGACCCCGATGCGGCCGCGCTCGACGCGTCCCTTGTCTACAATCTGATCCATGACCATCCGCGCCATGTTTGCAGGAATTGCAAAGCCGATCCCCACATTACCTCCACCCGGCGAAATGATAGCCGAGTTGATCCCGACCAACTCACCGTGAAGGTTGACCAATGCGCCGCCGGAATTTCCCGGATTGATTGCAGCATCGGTCTGGATGAAGTCCTCATAACCTTCTTTGCTCAATCCTGTACGACCCAGCGCACTCACGAGGCCAGACGTGACGGTTTGGCCAAGACCAAAGGGATTGCCTATCGCAAGTACGAAGTCTCCCACTTCAAGCGCATCACTGTCGCCGAAGCGAAGCCCTTGAAGCCCGACAGGGTTCTGGATCTGCAGTACAGCAACGTCGGTAGGGGGATCGCGCCCGATTACTTTTGCAGAAAGCTGGCGGCCGTCCTTGGTCGTAATCTGGACCATAGAGGCACCCTCGACAACATGGTTGTTGGTCAGAACGTACCCGCGCGTGGCATCGACGATGACTCCCGAACCCGTGGAATTGACCTCTTTCTCGACCTGCTTGGGAATGTCGAAGAATTCGCGGAAGAAGGGATCACGATAAAGCGGATTGTCTTCGCGCACACGGCCATGCACGGAAATGTTGACTACGGCGGGCGTCACTTGTCGAACCACCGGCGCCAATGTTGGCACAGTACCGCCTGTCTTCAGGTCCGGCACTTGAGCTGAGGCTGGTGGAGACGCGAAGAACGCGGCAACTAAAACCCATGCCAATATTGTTCGCTGACCAAGCATCTCGATCACTCCTGCATGCGCGTGGAGTCATCAAGCAGAGGCAGCAGCTCTCGTTGCCATGCCACGATCGGAATTGCCCAGGCCGCTGCGGCGTGGCCAAGCAGAACGATGCCCAGAACGGCTTCTGTAACCATCACAGGCTCCTCTGCTGTGCGGCGGCCGCCCAAGGCCGCCGCAACCGCATGGGGACGCCGCCGCCACGGGGCGGATCGTCATCGTCGCCGCCATCGAGCTGACGCAACGCTCCAAGTATGTCGCTCAACCGTACCGAAGGGCCGGTGCCAGGGATCTCCAGCAAATCGGGACGGGATTCCACGGCGTACATGTCGGACGCCCATGAAGACAGGATGATTCGCTTCTCGGGGGTCGAGAGCTCCTTGTCATTCAGGACTTCCGTCGGCGAACCGTAATGAGCGGCGGGGTGGAAGAATGGATGCATGCCACCGCCATCAATGTTGACGTTGGTCATGGGTGCCTCCCTATAACTCCTTTCTAAAGGGATGGTGCTTACGTTATGAGCGGCGGCGCGACGTGCGTCGCCACCCGGGGTTCCGTATTGGTGAGCAATGATGCTCGCGGCGAGATCGCTCCGAGGGAGCGCGACCTAGCTCGAGGTCACAACTCAGCATCCAGGTCGAGCGAGTCTATGCTGCCTTCTTCTGCTCAATTTGAGACGAAGAGGCCTCTCCACTTCCGATCTGGATCTTCCGCGGTTTCATCGCTTCCGGAATTTCTCGAACGAGATCCACGATCAAGAGACCATCCTGGAAGGATGCCTGCTTCACCTGAACATAATCGGCGAGGCTGAAGACTCTCCGGAACGGTCGCGCCGGGATACCGTGGTACAGATACTCGCGCGCGGCACCATCAGACTTCTTGCCCTCGATCGTGAGAGCATTCTGCTCGGCCGTCACGGAGATATCGTTGGCGCCGAAGCCGGCCACGGCCAGCGTGATTCGATAGTGATCCTCACCGGACCGCTCGATATTGTACGGAGGATAGTTGTCCTCTGTCGGCTGGCGCGACATGCCCTCGACAAGGTCAGCCAGATGATCGAAGCCGACGGTGGTGCGCCAGAGTGGCGTAAAATCAAGTGTCCTCATAGCCAAGTCCTCGTAAGAGCAATATGGATACGAAGCTAGGCAGGACGGGAGTTTCGGTTGGGTCGAATACCTCCGGTCCAGCGTCTTGTGCCGAACCCCGCCTGGCGCTCGACACACCGCAGTCGCGGCTGAGAAACGAACTAGAACTGACATGCGCGAGTTCAAGAGGCCATGCGCACTTTTTCCGCGGAAGCTCGCTCAGTGACTACGCGGCGAAGCGTTCCGGGAGAGCACCCTGTCGCAGATCATCTATCACGCGCTGCTCTCGCTCAATTCGGGATTGATAGAGCTGGCGTTCTTCCTCACTCTTGGCGGTCGAAAGGAGGCGCTCGTAGTGACCGATCACCTTCTGACTGCCCCAGATGAGAAAGTCGCGAACGTCAGGTCGGAATGTTGCGCGGAAGGCCAGGTCGGAACTTCCGCGTACGGAATGCCTCGCCGAATTCGGTCCCGACATGATCGCCGCTCCCTCTTCGCACTGAAATGGGAGCGGCCTGACGGACCGCTCCCTGAGGTTCAGCTTGTTGCAGCCGGTCCGATAGGACGGGGCGTCGGCTGCGGAAAGATGCTGGTCGGCGCAGAGGTCGGCGGCAGCAAGATGTCGATCTTCATCTTTGCTGGCTCCGGCTGCCATTTCATCCAGGGCATCGTATCGAGATATGGGATTGGCGGCAGCGGCAGGCCCGTGAAAGCACTCTGCATCGTCTCGGCTCCGCGCGGGCTCTCCATGCCGTAGGCGCCGAAGGCGGTCATGGAAATTGCGCCGCCCATTAGCAGAGCGAGCAGCCGTTGCCGCAGATTTCGGTTAGTCTCCGTCCGGGCGGAGAACGTATGGTGATGGCTCAGCATCTATACTCCTCCAATCGTTCGAAAACAGATCCAGGCGATGGTGAGAAAGCTCAGGGAGAACATGAACCAATGCATCGCGTCCTGTTTCATCCTGAGCCGACGACGGTCAGACCTGTTCATGCGAGACTCCGTCTTTGATTCTCTCCTCTCATCGGCAGAGCCCGGCCGTCCTCGGCCGTCCTCGGCCGGGCTCAATTGATCAGAAGTCCATAGCGGGAGCTGCCGGAGTTGGTTCTGCCTTCTTCGGCTTCTCGGCCACGAGCGCCTCGGTGGTGATCAGCAGCGCAGCCACCGACGCAGCGTCCTGCAAGGCGGTACGGACGACCTTGGCAGGATCGATCACACCGGCTTTCACCAGGTCCTCGTACTCGCCAGTCGCCGCGTTGAAGCCCCAGTTGTAGCTCTGATGCTCCAGAAGCTTGCCAACGACGAGTGAACCATCCTCGCCGGCGTTTTGCACGATCTGGCGAGCCGGCATCTGAATGGCACGGCGAACGATATTGATGCCCGCCTTTTGGTCGGCGTTCGCCGTCTTGATGCCATCCAGCGCCTTGGAGGCACGCAGGAGGGCCACCCCGCCGCCCGGGAGAATGCCCTCTTCGACCGCCGCGCGAGTTGCGTGCATCGCATCATCGACGCGATCCTTGCGTTCCTTGACTTCGACCTCCGTCGCGCCGCCCACGCGGATCACCGCGACGCCTCCGGCAAGCTTGGCCAGGCGCTCCTGCAGCTTTTCGCGATCATAGTCGGAGGTCGTGTCCTCGATCTGGAGCCTGATTTGCTGGGCGCGCGCCTCGATATCCTTCTTGGCGCCCGCGCCGCCGACGATGGTGGTATTGTCCTTGTCGATGACCACCTTCTTGGCGCGCCCGAGCATCTTCACCGTCACCTTTTCCAGCTTGATGCCGAGTTCCTCGCTGATCACATTGCCACCGGTCAGGATGGCGATGTCCTCCAGCATGGCCTTGCGACGGTCACCGAAGCCTGGCGCCTTGACCGCCGCGACCTTCAGTCCGCCGCGCAATCTGTTGACGACCAAGGTCGCAAGCGCTTCGCCTTCGATGTCCTCCGCGATGATCAGGATCGGCTTACCGGACTGAACGACCTGTTCCAGCAACGGCAGCATGGTCTGCAAGCCGGAGAGCTTCTTCTCGTGAATCAGGACGTAGGGATCCTCGAGTTCGACGCGCATTTTTTCGGTGTTGGTGACGAAGTAGGGCGAGATGTAGCCGCGGTCGAACTGCATGCCTTCGACCACTTCGAGCTCGGTGTGCAGGCTTTTAGCCTCCTCGACGGTGATCACGCCTTCATTGCCCACCTTGTTCATGGCATCCGCGAGAAAACGCCCAATTTCGTTGTCACCATTGGCCGAAATCGTGGCAACCTGGGCGATCTCGTCATTGGATGTAATCTTCTTGGCGTGTGATTTCAGATCAGCGACGACGGCATCGACAGCGAGGTCAATGCCCCGCTTCAAGTCCATCGGGTTCATGCCGGCGGCGACCGACTTGCTGCCCTCTTTGAAGATGGCTTCAGCGAGTACGGTCGCTGTGGTGGTGCCGTCGCCGGCCACATCACTCGTTTTGGACGCGACTTCGCGCACCATCTGCGCGCCCATGTTCTCGAATTTGTCTTCCAGTTCGATCTCCTTAGCGACGGTCACACCATCTTTGGTGATGCGCGGCGCACCGAACGATTTTTCGATCACGACGTTGCGACCCTTCGGACCGAGTGTGACCTTCACCGCGTTAGCCAGTGTGTCGACGCCCCGCAGCATGCGCTCTCGGGCCTCGGTTGCGAACTTCACGTCCTTGGCAGCCATTTTTGTTTCTCCTTTCCCTTTATGACTGCTAGTGCGCTAGGCTGCCTTCTTGACGGTGCCTGTTTTGTCGATGACACCCAGAAGGTCGCTCTCCTTCATGATGAGGAAGTCCTCGCCGTCGATCTTGACCTCCGTGCCGGACCACTTTCCGAACAGGACGAGGTCGCCTGACTTGACGTCGAGTTGAACGAGTTGGCCCTGTTCGTTGCGCGCGCCGGGGCCAGTGGCGACAATCTCACCCTGCTGCGGCTTCTCCTTTGCTGTGTCTGGAATGATGATGCCGCCAGCGGTTTTTTCTTCGGCGTCGAGACGTCGCACGAGCACGCGATCGTGCAAGGGACGGAAATGCATGCACATCCTCCTTGGGCAGGTTCAGCGATGTCCAAAACCGGGTCCATAGCGGCCCCCGGGCGAAAATCCACCTAGGAGCCGAGGTTCTACTTTCAAGAGGAAGTGAGCAAATTTTCTGCGCCGGGCGAGGCTTAGCTAGTGTCGGAATCGCTCGCACGTTGAAAAGTTGGACCACCGAACCGAGATGTTGCTCGGCCGCGGAGCATCCGGGCGCGGCAGATTGGAGCATCGTCGAAAGGAGGGTGATCAGAGATGCGGACGTTATTGGTACTTGCTGCTCTACTCGGGATGGTGGTTTCGCTACAGGCGAAACAAGCGGATTCGCCGCGAGCCGTGCGAGGCCCCGACGCCACCGTCAAGCAGATTGTCAGCAATCAAAGCGGCCAGTCGCCGGCCAAGCCTGCAAGAACGAGGTCCGATGGCCGGAAGGATCGTGATTTTTCGGCGGAGGCTATTGTGCCTGACATCTGCGCCGGCTGCTGAGCGATCAGCAGCCGGCCAGCGTTCAAGCGCTTGCTCAAGCAGGCTCCAGATCCGGAAGGCGTGCGCATAGCATGGTCTTGATGCGCTTCAACGCACGGTGCTCGATCTGGCGGATGCGCTCACGGGAAATACCGAAAGTATGCGCAAGATCGTCGAGCGTGCTTTGCTGTTCTGCCAGGTAACGCGCTTCGACGATGGTGCGTTCTCGCGGGGAAAGCGCATTGAGCGCCTCCGAGAGTGCGGCCCTCTGCCGTTCGCGCTCTCCGGCCTCGGTGAGCAGGGACTCGGGGTCAGGAGATGAATCGGCGAGCCGGTCCTGCCATTGCTCGCCTTCGTCGGCACTGAGCTGAACATTCAGCGTCATGTCGCCACGGATTCGCCCGTTCATCTCGACGACATCGGCTTCCTTGACTTGAAGATGCTCTGAGATCTGCCTCACTTGGTCTGCCGAAAGCTCGCCATCATCAGGCGCACCCAGCTGTCGCTTCAGCTTGCGCAGGTTGAAGAACAGCTTTTTTTGCGCCGCCGTTGTGCCGAGCTTCACCAGTGACCACGACCGCAGGACAAATTCCTGAACGGATGCCTTGATCCACCACGTAGCATAGGTGGCAAGGCGAAATCCCTTTTCAGGGTCGAACCGCTTGACGGCCAGCATCAGTCCGACATTGGCTTCCGAGATCAGGTCCGCAATCGGCAAACCGTAGCGCCGATATTTCAGCGCAATTTTGGCGGCAAGCCGTAGATGGCTCGTCACCAACCGATAGGCAGCTTCGCGGTCGCCAGAATCCCGAAGACGTCTCGCATACATCACTTCTTCCGACGCATCGAGCAGCGGGAAGCTACGTATCTGTTGCAGATACCGGGACAACCCCGCTTCCGAATGGATGGCAGGGAGGGCTGAGGCAATTGACATGACTTGCCCTCCTTCAGACGCCAGAGCCGTTCTTGAGTTCGAACGGGCTGCCAAAAGGAAGATGCGACCACGCGAGCCCACCGAGGTGAGTGAGACCGGTGGAGCGCAAAGTGAAGGGACAGGTGGCTTTCATATCCAAATCCTCCATGGAGCAAAATGGCACGAACCGCCCCGTTGCCCGGCTTAGCTGGGCCCAGTAGGCGCCCAGTGACACTCAGGCCGGCGGCGCCGAAAGAACTGCGAAGCCAGTGGGTTGTTCCATGTTTCGACTAGCCCATTGGTCGGAAATTCTCCGTCTCGGACCATCGTCGACGATCGAGCGGCCGCCATCCGCCGGCCGAGCGAACGGTCCCAATCGGTGGGGCTTGCCATCGTGCCCGCAGTCACCCGCTCGAGTGAGATGGAGCGCAAATCCGCTTGCCCCAGGCCTCTCAAACCTGGCGCGGAGCTACATACTCGGTGATCAGGTAATCGCCGCCATTTTGTCGCCGATACGGAATCGGCGAGGGTGGCAAGCGACTGCATGCGCTCCTGCAGACCCTCGGCATCGCGTTCGAAGGGTCCTGTCGACTCCGGCGCGACGCATAAGGCCTTGAAACTGACTGAGCCCGTTCTAATTCCATTAGTGCAGCGCCCATGATGCGCTGCTCCGGGTGCCTTCTGAGGACCCGGTGATCGGGCGCCGGATACGGTGTCCGTGCGCCCCTAACCATGTTGCTCAAAGGAGGATGTGGCTATGACCACTTTTGACTTCAGCCCGCTCTGGCGATCGACCGTCGGTTTCGACCGCCTCTTCGATCTGCTCGAAGATTCCGCCCAATGGACGGGCGACAATTATCCGCCCTACAACATTGAGCGGAGCGACGAGGACCACTATCAGATCTCGCTCGCGCTGGCCGGCTTCTCGCCTGACGAGGTGACCATTACGGCGGAGCAGAACGTGCTGACCATCGAAGGCCGCAAGGCCGACAAGGGCGCGCACCAGTTCCTCTATCAGGGAATCTCGTCCCGCCCGTTCCGGCGGCAGTTCAATCTGGCCGAATATGTGCAGGTGAGGGGCGCTTCATTCATCGACGGCATGCTCAAGATCGAGCTGGTGCGTGAGGTCCCGGACGCCATGAAGCCGCGCCAGATTCCGATCCAGGCCAGCAACGACAACAAGACGATCGAGCACAAGCAGACGGCCTGAGGCCTGCCGGCTGACTGCATCCTCCGCGCGGCTTGCGCCGCGCGGAGGAGACAGCTTGTCTGTGTCGGCAGGAATGCTGATGTTCTCTCCTCGATCAATCGGGGTTACGCGGGATGGACGATTATCGAGATTTGGTAACTGTCAGCCTGACACTTGTGTGTGCCGGTGTCATGCTGGTCACAGGGCAGCTCTACCTCGAACAACACCCTACGCTGCTGAACCATCCGGTCGAGCAGCCCGAGCAACCTCAGACGCCGCCGGCCCTGATCTCGCGCGCGCCGTTGCCACAAGAGAACGCGACTGATCCGCACCAGGGCGTCAAGAACAACCGCAATGGCTGAACATACCGCCCTCCGGACCTGCTCCACCCTGCTCAAACGGCGCGCAGGCCTTCCTTGGGCATTTCCCGGACCAGCGCCTCAATATCGGCCTGCTCCAGCGTCTCCTTCTCCAATAGCTTCTTGGCCGCGCGGTCGAGGATCGAACGGCGCGTCGTCAGTATGCCTTCGGTCCGCTCAAGCACGCGATCGACAATATCCTTGACCTCGCGATCCACGGCCGCAGCGGTTTCCTCGGCATAGTCGCGCTCGCGAACCGGGTAGGGCCGGTCCGCGCTCGCCAGGAAATTTCCGGGATCGCGCTCATAGGCGACGCTGCCGAGCTTGTCCGACATGCCGTAACGCGTCACCATGCTGCGGGCGATGTCGGTGACGCGGCGTAGATCGTCGGCCGCCCCCGTCGAGAGATGGCCGAACACGATCAACTCCGCAGCTCGGCCGCCCAGCAGGACCGCCATCTTGTTCTCGAGCTCCTCCTTGGTCATCAGGAAGCGATCCTCGATCGGCCTTTGAATGGTGTAGCCGAGCGCGCCGACACCCCGTGGAATGATCGAGACTTTGTGCACGGGATCAACGCCGGGCAATGAAAGCGCGACCAGCGCGTGCCCCATCTCATGAAAGGCGACGATCTCCCGCTCCTTGGGATTGAGCAGTCGATTGCGCTTTTCCAGGCCGGCGACCATACGCTCGACGGCATTGTTGAAGTCGCTCATGCTAACGGAATCGCCGCCGCGTCGGGTCGCCAGAAGGGCCGCCTCATTGACCAGATTGGCGAGATCGGCGCCGGTAAAGCCCGGCGTCAATGCCGCGACAGCATCGGGTGCCACGTCAGTTGCGATCTGCACCTTCTTCATGTGAACCTTGAGAATCTCGATCCGGCCTTTCTTGTCCGGTCGGTCAACCAGGACCTGTCGATCGAAGCGTCCGGCCCGCAGCAGAGCGGGATCGAGGATTTCCGGCCGGTTGGTGGCAGCCAGGATCACGAGGCCAGAGCCAGAGTCGAAACCATCGAGCTCGACCAGCAGCTGGTTCAGCGTCTGTTCCTTCTCGTCGTGCCCGCCGGCAAAGGGGCCGATGCCGCGGGCCCGGCCCAGCGCGTCGAGCTCGTCGATGAAGATGATCGCCGGCGCCTTCTCGTGGGCCTGCTGGAACAGATCCCGCACGCGCGCCGCACCGACGCCGACGAACATCTCGACGAACTCCGACCCCGAGATCGAGAAGAACGGCACCTTGGCTTCGCCGGCGACGGCCTTTGCCAACAGCGTCTTGCCGGTGCCGGGCGGCCCGACCAGCAATACGCCTTTCGGCATCCGGCCGCCGAGCCGGCCGTAGTCGGTGGGGTTCTTCAGGAAATCGACGACCTCGCGAAGTTCGTCCTTGGCTTCATCGACGCCTGCAACATCCGCAAAGGTGATGCCGGTGTCGGATTCGACGTAGATCTTGGCCTTGCTCTTGCCGATCTGCATCAAACCGCCGCCAAGGCCGCCGCCTTGGGCGATACGCTGGCCGATGTACCACCAGACGCCAAAGAACAGCAGCACCGGCATGAGCCATGAGAGCAGGTCCCGAAGGAACGTGCTTTCGATCTGGCCGGTGAAGTGGACGTGGTATTTTTCAAGCTCCTGCGCGACGTCCTGGTCGACGCGGGTGGTTACGAATTGCTTCTGTCCGCCGGGCAGCGGCTCCTTCAACAATCCTTGTATCGTTCGGTCGGAAATGCCGACGCTACCGACCTTACCGTCGCGGAGCAGTTGTTGGTATTCACTGTAGGGAATGATGGCGATCCTATTCGCCGTGGTGATGACGTACTGAATGAAGAACAGCGCGCAGACAGCGAAAATCGCGTAAGCGACGTTAAACCGGCTCTTTTTGGTCATGCGGCAAACCCGAGTTGTCTGCGGAACAACCGGGGAGAACGAGCTTGGTTTCAGCGCCCGCGGCGTGTCGCGCACTCCGGGCCTAAGAAGAGGCCCGACGGAGTCGGGCCTCTCCTCATCACCAGGCGTACCAGTAGGGATCAACCGGCCGATAGTAGCGGACTACCCGATATGGGCGCCCGTAGTAGTAGGGCGGACCATAAACCGGTCCATAATAGATCGGGGGTGCGGTAGCGGCCGCTAATGTTCCCGCGAACAATCCGAGAGCAAGCCCAGGACCGATACCCGGACCGCCCCAACCATGGTGACGCCAATGGGCCGAAGCCGGCGCAATCGATCCGATGAGGAGCGTTGCCGCCGCGACGATTGCAAGAGCAAGCTTTCTCATGTCGTTTCCCTCAACTTTCTACGCGCTTTGCGCACTTATCTCATCATGGTCCTCTTAGCCGAACCACCGTTCGGCTATAGACTGAATTAGAAGTGTCCGCGGCGAGTTCAAGTAACAAGCGCACATCGCATGCCGCTGCGTGTACGACCATCAGCGCAACGTGGATGATATCGTTCACTCGCCGCGGATGCGCCGACCGCCGACGAGTGGGTCAGCTACCATTGGTCGCGGTTAGCGATAACCGGCGCGGGTCAAAGCCCAGTCGAGTTCGCGCAACGAAGCCTGGACCAGCACTTGCCCGCCGATCGTGACGGTTGGACTTGCAATCCGTCCGCCGGCCAACCATTCGAGCTGACTTCGCGCCTCCGGATATGCCTCCAATCCACGAAGTGATAAAGGCACGCCAGCCCGATCGAGATGACGGCGCACCATCATCGTGGTTCCACGCCAGCGGCTGCCATAGACAACGATATCGCCGGCATGTGGCGGAGGTCGAAACACAGAGGAAGTGGACGCATACATGGGAATGCTCCATCAAGCGGCCTTGCGCGTTCGCAAGTCCGTCCCGGACCTCGAACAGTTCATAGATGTCCGGGACATTTTTTGGCGAGACGTGTGCGTAGCGAATGATGCCACAGCATCGATGACATACAGGGCGCGCTCGGAAAATCCCTCAGGTTCGCGCCAGACACGGTAGCTCCGGACGACATCGCCCATTCGCAGGTTGCGAGGTTCGCCGTGCTCCCATCGCCATGTTAGATCTTGTTCTCTGGAGGACACTCCGGGCACGTATCGCCGATCGAATCCAGGACATCTTTAACTTCCGCGGTCGCTTTATCCGGAGAGACGCCGGCCGGCGGGTCCTGGTGCTCGTGCCGATCCTGGTTTGATCGTCGGGACGCGATCAATATTCGCTCCTGGCCTGCAGGAAACGCAGACAATCGCCACAAAGTTCACCGACACGCTCCCCAGTCAGTCTCCACGCAGGCCGCGATGTCCCAGTATTCACTCGAAGTGTTGCGTCAGCGCTATGTCGTCGAGAAAAGACCGCTCGAGGCCAGCGTCGAGCAGATCTTGCGGGCCGACACCCGGGCGGGAGCGCGTGCCATCCTGGCTTTGATCGATAAACGCCGCTTCGAAAATAGATCCGAAGGCCAGCGCCTCCGCAAGATGCTCCGCTTCGAGACCTCTCTCTGGGAAAGCGGCCATCATGCCGTGGCCGGCGTGGACGAGGCTGGAATGAGCCCTCTCGCAGGGCCGGTCTCCGCTGGCGCCGTGATTCTAAAACCAGGCACACGGATAGTCGGCATCGACGACTCGAAAAAACTCGACGCTGCGGCTCGCGATGAACTTGCCAAGGAGATCAAGGAAAAGGCTGAGAGTTGGTGTGTGGCGTTCGTCGAAGTCGAGGAGATCGACGCGATCAATATCTATTGGGCGGGCATTCAGGCTATGCAGCGTGCGGTCCGGGGCCTGGGATTGACGCCGCAGCACTTGCTGATCGATGCGAAGCGGTTGAAGGAAATCGACATCCCTCAGCAGGCCATCGTTAAAGGCGACGCCAAGTCCGCCAGCATCGCCGCCGCCTCCATCCTCGCGAAAGTCGAGCGCGACGCCGTCATGCGGACGCTCGACCTGCGTTACCCCGGCTACGGCTTCGCGGATCACAAGGGCTACCCGGTGCCGGCTCATTACGACGCGCTCGCCAGGCTTGGCGCATGCGCCGCTCACCGGAGGTCGTTCGGACCTGTACGCAAAGCTCTCGGGTTACCGCCCCTGCCGCCCTGGCCTTCGGCATCCGAGCGCGCCGCCGGCTGAACTCTACATCGAACGCTTCGGCTCGGCGGCATTATTTTCGCGACCAGTTCTTTTCGCGAACAACGTCCTTCGCGTTCTTGTCGGACCGCAGGCCGAGATAGACCGGCTGGCGCAGCTCGCCCTTGCTGGTCCACTCCGCGAACTTCACTTCCGCGACCAGCGAAGGGCGCACCCAGGTCGTGACCCCCTCATCCTTCACCTTGGCAGGAAAGGGCGACTTCGCCGTCTTGAGCCTCATGAGCTTGCCGTGAAGCTGTTCGAGAACTTGGTGGCTGAACCCGGTGCCGACGTGGCCGATGTACCGCCATACATCACCTTCCCGTACCGCTAAGACGAGAGCGCCGAAAAAGGGTCGGGTTCGCCTCGGGGCGGTGAACCCGGCGATCACGACCTCCTGCCGCTGAGCGGTCTTTACCTTCAGCCAATCGTTGGTCCGGCGTCCGGACGCGTACGGGCTGTCGGCGCGCTTGGCCATGATGCCTTCGAGATGTCTCTGCTCGGCTTCTGCGAAGAACTTCGTTCCCTTACCTTTGCGGTGGTTGCTGAACGCGATTAGCTTGTGGCGCGGCAAGATGGTCTTGAGCCGCTGCTTGCGCTCGAGGAGCGGCAGCGCGCGCAGGTCCTCGCCGTCTGCGAACATGAGATCGAACGCGCAGTACAAAAGCTTGGCCTCATGGCGCAGGGCATTCTGAAGCAACTGAAAATGGGATACGCCGTCTTTGCCGATCGCGACGAGCTCGCCATCGATCACGGCGTCCGCCTTCACGCCCTCAAGGGCTTTCGCGACCTCGACATAGGAGTGGCTGATGATTTTCCCGTTGCGGCTGTAGAGCGCGACCCGACCATGCCGGATTTCCGCGACCATGCGGAAACCATCGTATTTGTCCTCGAAGACCCAGTTGGGATCGTCGAACGGTGAATCGGTCAGCGTGGCCAGCATGGGCTGCAGGCGAGGAGGCAGGGTTGATTTTCGGGGCATGGCCGGATCTTTCTACAGAGCTGGCAAGGCCCGAAACGAGGAGAGCGGAAGGCGAACCCGCGCGGCATCGCCAGCCACGACCGTCCCGCCGGTCCGTACCACGCCCAGCACGCCGGATTTGAATGGAGGGCCCCTTTCCGCCGACGAGAGCACCTGCCGCTTAAGGCCGGCTCGGAAGCGGTCGATGAGGACGCAGGGCGTCCGGAGGCCGGTTAGCTCAACGACCGCGGCTGGCCCGAGCTCGATCAGCGTCCCGAGCGGCATCCGTTCGAGGTCCAAGCCGGCGGTGGTGATGTTCTCGCCGAGCTCTCCCGCTGCAACTGAGAAGCCCGCATCCGAGAGGGTCGCGAAGAGCTCGGATGGGATCATGTGAACCTGCCGCAGTTTGGGAAGATGCGGCCGACGACGGGCGAGATAGCGATGCCGGACGAACGCGCCGGCGTGGGCGTCCCCTTCAACGCCATGGCCTTCCACCAGGACTATGCGGTCCTGGATCGATTTGCTGAAATGGTGCCCACGGCCGGAGGCGACCGCCACGACTCTCCCCTCGAGCGCTATATCGTGCCCCTGCGGCATCAGGCGGCGCGGTCAAGCGAGCGCCGCTTCTGGCGCAGATAGCGCGTGATCTCCGCAAGCGTCATCGCGTTCAGGACCCGTTCGGCAGGGACACCGCCCTTGCGGGCCATCATGACGCCCCAGTGCATGTGGTCGAGCTCTGGAATCGAGTGCGCGTCCGGATTGATGCTCAGCATACAGCCGAATTCCAGCGCCGCCTGGTGCCAGCGCCAATCTAGGTCGAGACGCCATGGGTGCGCGTTGATTTCGACCACCACGTCATGTTTGGCGCAGGCCCGCAGCACCTTCTCGACGTCGATTTCGTAGCCTGGCCGCCGCTGCAGCTGCCGGCCGGTCATGTGGCCGATGATGGTCGTGTGAGGATGGGAGATCGCCCGAAGCAGGCGCTGCGTCTGCGCCTTGCGGTCCAGCTTAAAGCGGCCGTGGATGCTGGCGACGACGAAGTCAAACCGTTCAAGCACCTCGTCTTCGTAGTCGAGCGAGCCGTCCGCCAGAATGTCGGACTCGATGCCCTTGAGGATCCGGAAATCCTTGCCGAACCGCTTGTTCAGGCGGTCGGCTTCCCGGTGCTGCTGCGCGATGTCCTCGACGGAGAGGCCGCCGGCATAGTGGGCGGACTTGGAATGGTCGGCCACGCCGAAATACTCAAAGCCCCGCTGGCGCGTGGCCTTCGCCATGGTCTCGAGCGTCTCGGTGCCGTCGGAGGCATCGGTGTGGCAGTGAAGGATGCCGCGCAGGTCCTGGTCGGTGACGAGCTTCGGTAACTTGCCTTTCAGAGCCGCCTCGATCTCACCGCGCCCCTCCCGGAGCTCAGGGTCGATGAAGGGCAGACCGAGGGCGCGGTAGATCTCAGCCTCCTCGCCGGCGATCAGGGTGCGCCCCTTGTGCAAGCCGTCGGGCTCCAATCGCATCCCCTTCTCCGCCGCCAAAGCCTGGAGTTGTTCGATATGAGCGGCGGAGCCTGTCGCGAAGAGGAGAGCAGCGCCGAAGTGCTTGCGGTCGGATACTCGGATTTGCAGCCCATCGGCCGATGGCGTCGATGTCTTGTCCAGCTTGGCAGCCTCCGCAACGATCGCGAGGTCGCCAACGAGTTCGCAGCCGCGGCGGAAATCGCCGGCGATCGTCACACGCTTGAGTTCGGGGCGGGACTTGCGGATCGAGTCCTTCGCATGCGCGAGCAGCGCGGCAGCGCGGTGCAGGTGGAGGCGTCCTTCTCCGCTTTTGGCGATCGCGACGTTCTGCAGGATCTTGGTCTGCAGCGCGGCGCCGAGTCCTTTCGCCTTCTTGATGCGGTCATCCTTGGCGGCGGCCTCCAACTCCGAGAGCGAGCCGATGCCGAGATCCTTGTACAGGCGCAGCACCTTCTCCGGACGAAGGCCAGGCACGGCGAGCATCTCGAGTACGCCCGCGGGAATCTCCTTCCGCAGCTTTTCGAGGCTGGGATGACTGCCCGTCTTGTGAACCTTGGTGATAATGTCGGCAATAGCATCGCCGACGCCTGGGATCTCAGTAAGTCGATCTTCGGCGACGAGCACGTCAAGAGGAACGGCTAGGGCCGCCAAGCTGTCGGCGGCCCGAGAGTAGGCTTTTGCACGGTAGGGGTTGCCGCCAGCCAAGGCGGTGCGCTGCGCATATTCCCGCAGGAGACTTGCTACGGCGCGAGCGTCGAGGGAGGCCACTCAATGAACCTCCTGCTCTGGGCGATGAGGACTCGTTGTGGCAAAGCGAGCTCGAGCGGCCGGCTCATTCGGGCGACCATCCAGAGATCTTTCTAGTTTCTGCGCTGCCCGGAAGTCTTCCAGGTGCTGCGTGTTCGGGCCATACGCCGCCTCCTTCTTGAGGAGGTTATAGATTCGTGCCGCCACCAGTTGCAGGTGCTTCAATTTACCTCGCGGCATCGATCGGGCCTTGCAAAGAGCTCGGATCGCGTAGGCTCGGAAATAGTCGAATGCGTCTGACATGATGTCGGTAAACGCTTGTTCCCGCCGATAGTTCAGCCGCACGGGGCCACCTCAAAGGTCTTCGCGCAGTCCCTTGAACAAGGGTGCCGGACCTTGCCTTCGGCAGACTTCGCCCGGTACTCGATCTCGGCGAGCAGCTTTGGCTCGACCCAGATTCCCTTGTGCGCGATCCGCTTGGCATAGGGCTGCGTCTTCCGGATCAAGGGCTTCAGTCGCTTCTGCAGGTCGGCGGCGGAGACCTTGTCGAAGCCGTGGTCAACCTTGCCCGCGTAGACCAGGTCGCCGCCCTTGCGCCGGCCCAGGTAGATGCCGTCCCACTTGCCCTCGTCGAGTGCGAAGCCGGCGATGGCCAGCGTCTCCCGCTGCGTGCACGTCTTCTTGACCCAGGCGTTGCCGCGCCCGCTCGCATAGGCGCTGTCGCGCACCTTCGAGACCACACCTTCGAGGCCGAGCTTGCAGGCGTGCGCGAACATCGCCTTCCCGTCGATTTCAAAGCTTTCGCTGAACTGCACGTCGGTGCCGGCGATGATCTTCTTGAGCTCGGCCTTACGGCGGAGCAGCGGCTCCTTCCGGACGTCGCGGCCGTTCAGATAGAGAAGATCGAAAGCCACCAGGACGATGCTCTTCGAGGAGCCCTTGAGCTCGTTCTGCAGCACGGAGAAGTCGGTGCTGCCGTCCGCCGCGGGCACGACGATCTCGCCGTCGATGATGGCCGATCCGGCCTTGATGTGCCAGGCGTCGTCTGCTGCTTTGCGGAAGCGCTTCGTCCAGTCGTGGCCTCGGCGAGTGAAGATCGTGATCGCCTGGTTGGCCAGGTGGACCTGGACACGATAGCCGTCGAATTTGATCTCGTGAATCCACCGCGCTCCCGACGGCACCTTCTCGATCGAGGATACCAAGGCCGGTTCGACGAAGCCGGGGAACGGCGCCTTGACGCCGATCGCCGGTTTTCCTCGCGGCAACGCCACTTTCGAACTCCACACAACTCGAACGATGATTCAAACTGGCACAGAAGCATTCGTTCCGGAACCCGTGAATCCTATGCCGCGTTGGACCTTCATCGATCTACGACAGGAGCATCAGATGGCGACGGCGAAGAAGAAGACGGCGCGCGGGCGCAAGCAGGACCGGGCTCGGGTGGCCCGCGGGCAGAATTACGAGGTGCGGTACGAAGCGAAGAAGACTGGTCGCTCCGCTTCGGCGGTGAAGAAAGCCGTAAAGAAGGTCGGAAGCTCCAGGAAGCGCGTCGAGAAGCGACTGGGTCGCTGAGGGTCTATTCAGGGGGGCACTCGGGACAAGTATCGCCGATCGAGTCCAGCACGTCGCGCACCTCGGCAAGCGCTTCGTCCAGAGAGACGCCCGGCGGAGGATCCCGGCGGGCGAGATCGAGCGCGCGCTGGCGGGCGTGCGGGTCGGCGCGGTCCTGCATCCAGCCGTGCTCCTCGCATTCGCGGATCGCACCAGCCTCCTGCAGCACGGAGATTGCCCAGCCGCGCAGCGTCCGGATCGGCGGTCTCCGCTCCTTGAACATCAGCATCGAATTCTCTCCTGGTGCCCTCGACGAATCCTTGAGGGGGTCGGTGCGTTCCGCGCTGCTACCACAGCCCTGGGATTCGGAATCGTGGGGTCGCCGCTTTTCCACGTGTTCCCCGCTGTACGGCTTCGGAACAAGCCGCCAGCGCCTTGATTGAATCGAGAAGTGTCAGTTGCGTGGAGTGGGTTCGATGAGCGCCGAGAAGCAGGTACTGGAAGCCGTCGAGCGGGCTCAGGCGATCCTCGGGCGCTACGTGGAACCGGGTGAGCGGGACTGCGAGCGGACCATCAACGATCTTCTGGACGTGCTCGATCGCGACCAGGTGGTCGCCGCGGTCGAGGAGCTCGCGAGGCGCGGAGAGGCTGTCGACGAACTGCGGCGCCTGCTCAAGAGCGGCGCGCCTTCGTGGAGCTCTCCGCCCCGGAATTCGGTCGAACCGGACTTACCGCCGATGCCTCGCGACAAGCGACCGCAGGATCCCGCGATGGACGGAAGCGACATGCGCTTCGAGGGCTATCGTGTCGAGACCCGCGAACACGCCGGCGAATACCCCGACACCATGCCGCAAGTGATCGAGGTGACAGATGCCGAAGGGCGCAAGGCGGCGTACGTGCCGCTCAGCCGCGATGGCAAGGTGGTGGATAGCTCGGCGGTGGTGGAGAAGCTGAAGGACTGCAAAGACAGCGGCTGAAGCTCAGGCGGCGAGCGCCTTGTCTTCCTTCTCGCCCGTGGCGACGATCTTCAGCGCCGCGTCCGGAAGCGGCCGCTGCAGCGCCTTGGCTTCGTCCCAAGGGGCGCGCATCCAGACGTCGTATTCCTCGGTGGTGGTGAGGATCACCGGCATGGCCTTGGGATGCACACGCTTCACCTCGGCATTGGGCTCACAGGTCAGGAAGCCGAACACGTCGCAGGTCACCTCGCCCTCTTTAGCCTTCCGAACGCAGGTCCAGTTGGTCCAGAGGCCTGCGAACGCGAGCAGGGGGCGGCTCTCGTCCGGCGCGAACCAGACCGGCACTTTCTTGCCGTCGATCGCGTCGTACTCGGAAAATGACGTGAATGGCACCAGGCAGCGATGCTCCGGTCCGAGCCATCGCTTCCAATGCGCGCTGCTGATATTCCTGATGTTCGTCGTGCCGCCGTCCGGCTCCATCCGGAGCAATTCCTTGAAGTCGACCGTCTGGCCCTTGGCCTGCAGCTTCTCCGCGCGCTTCTTGGTCGCGTCCATCAGGGCCCGCTGCGAGCTCGGCATGCCCCAGCGTGCCATGACGATCTCCCGTCCCTCAGCACCGTTGCGCACGATCGGTGCGGGGTAGTCGGGAAAAATGCCTGGCATCGATGGCAGGTTGCCGACACTGCTGTTGAGCGCTCCGAACAGTCGACGGATCGCGTCGACGTTTTTTGTCATCGAGTAGAGATTGCACACGATCAAGTCTCCGAAGCGACCAGGCGGGGCCGCGACATCAGTTGCAGCAGCGTGGCGGACGGCCGACGGCCGGCCTTAGCACATTTGCTGCAGCGAAGCCGGCCGGCCAGGTCGTGGACAAATGTGGTCGGCGGATGACGCAGCGCCGCGAGGTCGACATCTCTTTTCGCCTTGCAGCGCGAGCATTCGATCTCGAGCGAGGCGAAGCCCCCGTTGATGGCTTGGTCGACCGTCGGCGATGGGTCAATGGGCCCGCCGTCCGCCCACATGCGCTCGTTCCAGGATTCGCAGAGTAACCTGTCGGCCTGACGAATGAGCGCTTCGCCTTTGGCCCGGGCTTCGGCAGCCTGTCCTGCGAGGATCGTCGTCATCGCGCGTGCCCGGCCGAGCTCCTTGCTGAGCGCCTTGCGGTCTCCTCCCGAGAGGGGCGTCGGATGATGTTTCGGTGCCATGGCAGCATCCAGGTCCGCACGCGCCGGCGACTACTCGAACGCAGGCCAACAGCCGTCTTCCTCATGACGCCCAGTTCGCTGGGTGCAGGTCTTGTCCAACAGCCGCTGGCCGACATCCTTCCAGAGCGCGTCCGGACCGTAGAGACGAGCGGCATCTGCCTTCTGGATCTCGACCACCCTGGCGCAGCGGCGGCAGCTCACCCGCAGAATATGTTGAGGAATTTGGCTCAGCCGCAGCCCCGCCCCGGATGGGACCGAGCGGGCCTCGGCGCGCGGGTCATCCAAGAGCGCCTCCCAGTATTCCTGCGGCAGATCATCGTCCGAAGCCAATCCTCGCTCCCAGGGCACGTTTTTGCGGACGAGGGCTGCCATCTTTTCCATCTGCTTGGGGGTCGGCATGCGCCAGCTCGCGGGTCGATTGGTCATGCCGCATTAGAACATAACAAGAACAAAAGAGTCGAGTCCCGGATCGAAAAATTGGGCCTTAGGCAAGGCGGCCCTTGTCGGAACCATGGTCTGCCGTTCGTCTTGATTCCAGGCCGTCTCGAACCGGAGTTCTGCGTACATGGCCCCCCGCGCCAACTGGAAAGGCTTCCTGCGTTTGTCGCTCGTGACGTGCCCTGTGGCACTCTATCCAGCCACCTCCGAGTCAGAGAAGATCAGCTTCAACCAGCTCAACCGGCAGACCGGCCATCGCATCAAGTACCTGAAGGTCGACGCCGACACCGGCGACGAGGTGCCGAACGAGGACATCGTCAAGGGCTACGAGCTCGACAAAGGGCAGTACATCGAGGTCACGAAGGAGGAGCTCGAGGAGATCGCGCTGGAGTCCACGCGCACGATTGAGATCGACGAATTCATCGACAAGTCCGACATCGATCCGCGCTATCTGATCCGCCCCTACTACATCCGTCCCGACGGCAAGGTCGGGCATGACGCCTTCGCGGTGATCCGAGAGACCATCCGCGAGATGAACAAGGTCGCCATCGGTCGCGTGGTGCTGACCAACCGGGAGCACATCATCGCGCTTGAGCCGCTCGACAAAGGTCTCGTCGGCACGCTGCTGCGCTACCCCTACGAGGTGCGCAGCGAGCAGGAGTATTTCGACGAGATCCAGGACGTCAAAGTGACGAAGGACATGCTCGATCTCGCCCGCCACATTGTGAACCAGAAGGCGGGGCGCTTCGAGCCCGAGAAGTTCGAGGACCACTACGAGACAGCGCTCATTGACCTCATCAACAGGAAGCGCGCTGGCAAGCCGATCACTCCGAAGGAGCGGCCCACGGCGACCAACGTGGTCGATCTGATGGAGGCGCTGCGCCGATCCGTCGGCAAGGAGGCCGCGCCGGCGAAGGCCACCAAGACAGCCAAGAAACCTCACAAGGCGTCGAGTGGCCAGAAGGAGATGCTGATGCCGATCGAGGGCAAGAAGCCCAAGGAGACGGCGGCGAAAAAGCCGGCGGCCAAGCCGCAGCGGAAGTCAGCCTGAGGTCGGAATAGGAGGACCGCATGGATATGAAAGAAGCTTCCGCGATGACCGAAGCCTCTGGCCTGGTCGATCATCAGGCTGCCAACAGCGCACCGCAAGAGAGCGGCCAGACGGAGTTTGCCGAGACCCGAAGGTCGCTGCGCCAGCCTTCGAACGAGGCGGCGCTGCGCTGGGCCGAGCGGCTGCGCAAGCTGACGGTGCAGGCCCCACTGTCATCGCTCTTCGTTGCGTTCCTGCTCGGCACCTGGGTCGCGCGCCGGCGCTAGGACGAAGCCGCAGGGCTGCCGACATCCATGGCAAGGAAGCTCAAGACATTTCAGACGTCGCTGGGCTTCTACGATCTCGCGGTCGCGGCGCCCACGATGAAAGCTGCGCTAGAGGCCTGGGGCGCGGGCAGCAATCTCTTCCATCAGGGTGTCGCCAAGGAGACCGACGACCCCGACGTGGTCGCCGCAACGATGTCGAAGCCAGGCGTGGTGCTCAAGCGCCCGGCGGGATCGAACGGCCGTTTCGCGTCGCGGGTGACCGCGCCCACCTCGCCTATTTCAAGGCGGACATGTCGAATTCGTCCATGACCAAGCCGGCTGCGGCCAATGACTGGTATCGGTTCGAGTCCGTGGACCTCATGAACGGGGGCCGGGACGAAATGGGTATGCCGCTCCCCGGCGACAGGGTAGGAACAAATGTTCACTTTGGCACTTAAGTAGCGAGTTGAGGGGCCTTAGTAGATGACCCAAGACAAGCAAACGCAGCTACCGCCGCAGCCGACACAGGATCGTGGCCCGCGATGCCCGACCTGCGCCGCGTTTCCGCGCCTCGCCACCCCTATCCTCGACCCACGAACCGGAAAGACATTCCGTCTATATCGCTGCGAGACCTGCGGCGAACGCATCTGGGACGATTGACTTAAATCAAGCGGGCGCGAGTGGAAGAGGGCTTGTACATAGGGCCATGAAGCTAGAACCGGGTCGGCTCGTCCTAGTCCTGTGGTATTCGTGGTGCGCCGTCCTCTTCGGCACCATTGCCTATTTCTTCTTTGGATAGGCCCACAAGTACAGCAAGCGGATGCCCGACAACGCGCGGCGGTTCTCTGCAGCACTGCTGCAGCATCTGCTGCAACGCTGCAAAACCATTGCAAGGGCAGCGCTGCAGTAGTCCCCCCTTATAAGGGACTACTGCTGCTGCAGCACTGCGTCATGGAAACATCAAATTAATTCCGTCATCGCCTCCTCTTTCTCGATTGTCCGACAGAGATGTTTACGGCCCATCCGGGTCCTCTGCGCCGTACGATGCAAAGCGGGCATAGGCGGAGCGCGGAACTCGGCCAGCGCCAGAAATTAATTCAGTAGGTTTGGTACGCGCAGCACCCATCATTGCGCATGCGTAATTCGTTACAGGACGGCGCATCGGATCGCTGCTAGCTTCGGATCATGGCGCGTGAGCGCGGGGCCGGATCATTGTGCATGTGTATTTTGTTACAGGACGGCACGTCGGATCGACGCTAGCTTCGGACCATGAACAACGGTGATGAAAATTGCATTGCGCGCTTGCACCTTGCCGTGCGCCCGCGCGTGAAGCGCGAGATGGTACGCCAAGCAAGAGCGGCGGGGCTATCGCTCGCGGCCTATCTGACGAAGTTGATTGCGCGTGAGGAAGAGAATGAGTTCGGTTGACGACTTTGAATCTGAGTTCGAACCGGAGCCCGAGTCCATGACGACCGGCAAGGGCGTGATTCAGACGCGCGCGGACTTCTCGCGATGGACCGGGCAGAGCCAAACCACGGTGGACCACTGGCTCCGCGACGGAATGCCCGTGGTGCAAAAGGCAACGAAGCGCCAGCCCTACAAGATCAACTCAGCGGATGCGTTCGCATGGCTCCGGTCGAAGTGGCGCGGCGGCGAAGACGTGAATGCCGCGAAGCTCGACGCTGTGAAGGTCGCAACCCGCTTGAAGAGGTTGGCGTTGGCCGAGCGCGAAGGACTCCTTGTGCCTGTTGACGCCGTGATTCAGGAGGCGACGGAGCAACTAGCGGCCTTCAAGAGAGCCGTGCTGAACATCCACACACAAGTTCACGGCTTGAGTCCGGAACAACGGGAACAACTTCAACTCGCCCAGAACGACGCGCTTGGCACGATGCGGGGTATCTGGCGGAGAGCATCACGACGAAGGGCGGTGAGCCCGTTGACGACGACGAAGAGGATTTTGGATATGAGCAACAAGACGAAGAAGACGCCGCCGATTTCGAAGATGTCGGAGGCATCCCGGAAGCAACTTGACGCCGCCGTATGCCATGCACTTCGGCGGCCGACAGAGGCCGAATTCGAGGAAGCGCGCAAACGGTCGCAGGATCACCGTAGCGCTGCAGTGGGCGATTAACCATCGATCTCAAGAAGCGCTTTTCTTAAAAAGGCGAGCGCGTTTTCATGTTCGCAACTGGCGCCGCGCGCGCTTCACGCGATTGAGCCGTCACCCGAAGAGCATTCGCGCGATTTGCGTTTTTAGAAATAGACCAGAGGCTACCGCGACTCGCAACTAGGCGGGGCTTGTCGCGGACCGGCGGCCCCGCTTAGGTCACGACGGACAACGAGACCAAAGGAGAACGTGAATGTTGTACCGCGCGAAACTGACGGCTGACTTTTTGGTGTTGAGTAACCGAATTGAGTTCTGGGGGCGCCCCTATAAGACGCGTGTTCGATGCGAGGCTGCCGCAAAACACAACAGCGCACGCGTTCAAAGGGAATCTCGGCGGTTCGGTCCGAGGCGCCTTCGTGTTGATTTAGAAATCGTGGAGATTGCAAAATGACTGTTGTCGGGTTTCCGAAACTGAATGTGCGACACCTCGCGATGCCGAGCGTGCGCGAGATGCTTGCAAGCGGCTACCCCGTGTCGGTCATCACGGACGTGCACCGCGAGTGGATGAACGGCGGAGACACAGCCGGGGCCTTACTAAGACGGCTTCAACATATGACTCTCGAAGAGCGCACGGAGCACGAAGAGCGAGCGGAAGCCTTCGGCAACTTGCGGACGTGGCGCTGGACCAACGAGGACTGGCGGGCGGCAGCGCCGCTCTTCGTTTCGTCCACCATTGGAGGGAAATAGGAGGTATCGCGTCGCAGTGCATAGACCTTTGACTGCGATTCCAAGGAATTATATGCTGGAAGTGTTCGATTGGCCTCCGGCTCAGCCGCAGGCGCATCGAAACTCTCCCCGGGGTGGCCGGTCCACAGCCGACCCCCCGGGGCTCCCCTCTCAGGGCTTCCATGGTCGCCCTGAGAAGTTCTTAGGAGGCTTTTTCAGCCTCCAATTCCGAATCCCCTCCATCATCTGACTTTGATCGGAGTGACACTCCCGCTTTCTCCGCCACGATTTTCAGCTTCCGCCGAAACTCATTGCCGGACCACGGCAGGCCAGAGAACTCGCAGATAACCATCGGCCCGTTGCGCTTAGCCTCTGGAACGCGGTTGATTTCTTCCATGGTCATCTGTGAACGGCTCAACCTAAATTGTTGCTCTTTCTGCTGCTCACGTCGGCTGCGCGGAGAAACGCGATGCAAAACCAAATCATCATCTAGATCGGACCACCTGAGGCCACGAACCCATTTTTCCGAACCCTTGATGATGTCGGATTTCGTCGGGTCACTTAGCGGGACCCACTCGCCGAGAACATCTACTTGCTTCAGTTTCGGAACCTCAAACAACAGAGCTACTGCGAGCGCAATCGAATCCCAACCAAAATGCTCACGTGCCGCAATACGGAGCGCCCTCGCTTGGTCTCGCGTAAAACGTGGTTGCCCGTCACCCTTTGCAACGGCAAAACGCATATTGCCGAGGATGGTGCTCAACCTAATGCAACCATCGTCATTCAAAACGGTAGATCCAAAGGTAGCCAGCAAGCGTAGTTTAGCGATCATGTCGTGGCCCATTGCCACCTTGCCATCGGCCGCCCAGATGGAATCGTAGAGACTTTGAATTCGTTGAGCACTGCACTCCGCGACTCGTTCAGAACCAATGTCCTTTTTGAGACGGCGGAACGAGCGAAGATAGTTTTGCTGAACGGAGTGTTTGACGTTGTGGAATGACGACTCGTCGAGGGAGCAATAGTTATCGATCAGACTTTTGAAGGTTCCGTCGTAGGACCGTGACGCCTCCTGCTCAGCGGTAGGCGTGGTCGCAACGGCCCCGGAAACAGGCACCGGGGCAGCTTTGATGATGCTGAGGAAGGTATCCACGCTAATGCTGTACTTAAGAGCGATCCGCTCAAACTCCGCCATGTCACGCGAGATTTCTGCCTCCGCCTCAGCAACTAGGCGAGCCTTTTCGCGCTGAATGACTTCTTGAAAGGTTGTCTTGGCGTCGTCAGTCATCTGGCCACACTGCCGAATCGTCAACAAAGCATCTCCCTGCTTTTGGCTTTTAGGCCGTTCCGCAGATTTGTCAACGTCGGGGAAGCCTTCACTGACATGCACACTCTTGGAATAAGAGTGATCTTACTGCGGATTTTGCCTATTTTTTGAGCAATTAGCCGCCTCTAATCAATTAAGTGCCTACGTTAGGCGTTGCATGCAGGAGAGCTTTGGTGTCAGATGCAGCCCGCGTCCATGGAGATTCGCTAACGTGCCATAGACGTCGCGTGGTGAAGGCGAGGTCGCCGAGCCACAAACGAAAACGGCGGCCGTTTCGGCCGCCGTTTCCTGAAGTCACCGCCGGAAGGGTAGTCCGCCAAGATCATCCCCTTCGGCCCTTCGTACACGGGCCGCGCCCGGTTAGGAGCACCCCATGTGGCAAGCCGCCATAATATGAACGGCCCGCTGGCACCGGGGCGAAAGCCTCGGTGCTCGCGGGATATGTAGTCTAATCACCCTTATATGTCCACTTATCCCGGAGTGTTGAATGCCGAGGAAACAGTCCTCCAGCAAGCTTTCCACGTTGGCTTCGAAAGTCCTCAGCGGCGACAAGAAGCCCACCGTTGCGGAGAGCAAGAAACTCGCCGCGTCTGTCCTCTCGCAAGACGAGAAGAAGGGCCAGCGCAAGTAAGAGGCGGCGCGGGCGGGCAACTTCCCGCGCCATCACCATACGTCGAGGTCTACATGCCGACCTTCATCATCGACTGCCCACGCTGCAAGGCCAAGGTCGGCGCCGACATGCACGGCTGCATCGATTATTACAACGACGCCGACGGTGAGCCGTTTGGCGATCGCGTGGTACTCGGCAGGTGTCCGAGCTGCAAGATTGCGCTGGTTGGTCGCTCCGAGCAATTGACCTTTCAGGGTTATCAGGGCGACGAGGACGACACATTCTCGGACGTGGTGCGCGTCTTCCCGCTCCCGCCAAAGCAGTTCACCAGCTACCGAATACCCCGGCCCTTGAACCAGTCGCTGCTTGAGGCCGATAGGTCATTCCAGGCCGGCGCCAACATCGCGGCCTGCGTTATGCTCGGGCGCGCGCTCGAAGCCTTGTGCCGCGACGTGCTCGACGAAAAGGGCACCGCGACGGGCGATAAGGCTAAGCCGAAGAAGCGGGTCATGCTCGGCAGCGGCATCAAGGAGCTGCGCGACAGGAAAATAATAGACGATCGACTCTACGATTGGAGCGTGAGCTTGCAGGCAATGAGGAATCTCGCCGCCCATCCGGAAGACATCACCGTCTCTCGACAAGATGTCGAAGACCTGCAAGCCTTTGTCTACGCCATCACCGAATACGTCTACGACCTGACCGACCGCTACAACGAGTTCAAGGAGCGCGAGGCGGAAAACAAGAAGCCGCGCAAGTCCGCCGCCGAGATGTTCGCAGGCGTGATGATTCCGAAAGGTGAGACGCCGTAAAATGGCAGGAACTATTGCGGGGCAACTCTCGTCTCGCCGGCATCAAGTCTAGATACTCTTGAGCGCCGCGAATTTTGGACTCGTATTGGACTCGCGAGCGAAGGCTCCAGCTAAGTCTTTGATTTCTTGGCGCTCCCTAGGGGAATCGAACCCCTGTTTCAGCCTTGAGAGGGCTGAGCGCATGTTTGTACGCGTACTCGCTGCCGGAGTTGGCTGATCTGCCCACTGTCTGCAGGCGCGATGCTGCAAAGGATTTGCAGTCAGAACTGTCTCAAGGATTAGATTACTCTCGGCGCTGAGGGGCAATGCTACGGAATTTGCTACGCCGCAAGGCTGAAGGATTCGCGCGAAAATACCTTTCGCGACAAGTACTTGATTTGAAGGGGCTTTTTGGTAGCGGGGGAGGGACTCGAACCCCCGACCCCAGGATTATGATTCCTGCGCTCGGTTATCTGGTACGCTCGTTGCCTCGTGCTTTGGCGCCCCCTTCTACCTCGGTTCTGTGCTCCGCGCTGCGTTCCCGCGTATTGGCAAGCTCCGAAAGCGCGTTCTTCAGCGCATGCCGACGAGTTTCAACGGCGGGCATTTCGTTGACGAATTGCCGTATCTGTCGCGCTAGCGCCTCATCTGCTGCCACTCCAGAGCGCTGCAGCTCGGCTGCATACTCGAGATATCGCCTCCTGATCGCGTCCTGACGTGACTTAATCTGTTCATCCCAAGGATATTTGGCAGTTCTGCCGCCCCTCACCTCCGAAAGCACCTGCTTTCTAGCGAGCCGATCGACATCGGGAGCGATCTTTCGCTTTCGCATAGCGATGACCGCCCCGCGGTCGGCCTTTCGAACCCGTCCGCGGGTTCGCCGAGGCGTGGCCTCGGCGGCGATCCCGCGAAGCCGGAGTTCGCCAGCAAACCGCTCCCGCCACGCCTGAAGATCCGCCTTGCGAGGATTGAGGCGCTTGCGGTCGTCGCCGAGTGAGCGAACCGTCAAGTGCACGTGGGGATGCTTGTCATCAAGGTGCTGGACGAAGACGTAGTCGTGATTGTCGCCGAACGTCTCGATGGCAAATGCCCGGGCTGAATCCTTAACGGCGACGGCGTCGGTGCCAGCCGGCATCGACAGAATGATGTTGATCGAAAGCGATCCATCACGGCGGCGTTTGTGGTCGAGACTAGCATCATCCACCCAGCGTTGTTGCAGATCTTTCAAGCCGGAACGACCCGCCAGCGTCGCGCCCTGCTCTGTTTCCCCCACGAGCTCACCGTTTCGCGTGATGTATGCAAGGTGCGACTTCAGATTTGCCACGCCTTTGGTGCGGCCCGTGATCTTGACCATCACCTCTGGTGCTCGGCGCACGATGCGCTCGAGCTTTGCACGCATCGCCGGCGTAAGGCGGCCGGGAGCTGCTGGATCGGGGATATCCCACTCGGCTCGCCGTGGGCGCCGGTTCGGCGTTTCCCAGACATACGAGATCGGCGGGAGTTCCGGGGCCAAGTCGGCCGGCCGCGGCGAGTAGCGCCGACTCATCGCCGCCCGTCCCAATAATCCGCGTTGCTATTCAGCGCATTACGCAATTGCGCTAGCTCTCTTTCAATGACCAATTTGGCTTCTTGAATTGCGGACAGATCGGGCTCAACCGCCCTGCCCCGCAGCACACTGGTGTTCGCGGCCCGCGCGATCTGATTGATGTTGCCGCCGATCCTATTGAGCTCTCGAACGATCGCACGAAGCGCGTCATGCTCATTCGGGGAATGCTGTACGGGTGATCCCAACCGCGATCGCACTAACGCGATAATCCAACCAGTTCGGGTCATGCCACGTTGCTGAGAGACTTCAGCGAGCTGCTGCATCTCACTCTCGCGAAATCGCACCGTCACCTTTTCTGGCCGTCCAATCGGCAACGCGATGCGCGGCGCTGGTGCAGCTAGTGCATCAGCAATGAGACGCCGCAGCAGCGCGGACTTACCGCCCTGGGTGGCTGCAAGAGCTGAGAACTTCGCCGCGAGTTCGTCGGAGACGCGAAGCGAGATCAGAGCCATGCACTCAAATCCCAATCGCGATGTAATACATCGCTGGCGCGAAGCCTATCCTGCACTAGAAAGAAAGAAAATTTTCCCCTTGATGTTGGTTCAAGCCAACACTCTTCGCATTTGGCGCTCGCCAGGATAAAGCGATCGAAGGCCCCTGCTCTCTGCGCCAAATTCTGCTCGCGGCGGTCACTTGCCGGGTTATGCATCGCAAATACCGATCCGCCGGCAAAGGAAACGAAGGCTCTAACTGACACCGACATTGTGGGCCGCGACTTTCCAGCAGTCTGCGGCCTCTCTACGGCGCTATGGGGAGCGCGTTCGGCCTTCGGCTGCTGCGCTGACGCGCCATCCTTCTGATGGGAAAGTCGCTCCGCCGGCGCACACCGATAGTCTGCCGCCGCAGCGAAAGTGTCCAACGAGCTCATCTTGACAGGATCTCCTCGATCGTGAGCGCCGACGCCGGAAATTCCTCTTCTTTATCCGCACCATCGACCAACACCACGGCGTGACGGGAGCCCTGCGTCGCGGGCCGATCGACAACAAGCTGCCCGGTCCGATCCTGATACCGAACCCTGATTGCCAGCGACGCTGCCGGTTTCGATTGCGAAACGACGCGGGTCTTTAGCGGCTGATCCTCAGTTGCCGCTTTGCGGTCGGTCACACCGTTGCGCGGGAGCACTTCTTCCGGGAGGAGATCGGATTTTTCGGATCGAGGTCGCCCAACCGATAATTCGTTCCGAGGATTGGCGCAGCCGCCCTCCCTGCGAACGTCCCGGGCCAGTTGTCGAGCCTGTGCGTCGGTAAAGCTGTCCTGCGTCGCGCATCGCCGTTCGATCTCATCGGGGTGCGTGCGCCAAGCCTGGTAGAGTTCATAAAGAGCACGGATAGAACTGCCCTCAAGTCGAGCCCGAAGAAATTCCGGCATGCTTTGAACCGAGGCGTAACGCGACACCCAGTCTCTTGGCTTGCCTAGCTTGCGCGAGATCTCCGCCTGGCTATCGCCGGCGTCCAATCGGTTTGCGATGAACCTCGCGATCTCAGGCGCGCGCAGATCATCACGCTGGATATTCTCGATCATCTGGGCGTATCGGTCAGGCAAATCGACGTCTTGAATGAACGCGGGCATTTCTCGTAGCCCGGCACGCTGCGCGGCGCGGTACCGGCGCGCGCCCATGGCGATGACGTAGCGTCCATCTTCACTAGAACGGCGAAGCACGATGGGTTGCAGTAAGCCATGTTCGGCAATCGATTGGGAGAGCTCCTCCAATTCCTGTTCGCTGAAGGTGCGGCGTGGTTGATCGGGATCTTCGTCAATGCAGTCAATGGCGACCAGGAGCGGCCGCCCGGTTGGGTCGCCAGGGTTTGCGGCGGCATCGACGAGCTCCTTGAAGCTGAGATCAAGCGTCATTCGTCGTCTCCTGATCGAGCCGTTCCACGATCTTCGTGAGAACCGCGCGGATTTCCCGACCGGCTTCTTGCGCCGAGCGACGCTTCAAGCTCCACACCGGCACCCGCTCCGCAACGGCTTCGGCGTAGCCGTCCCGTGCAACGATCTGGCCTGGGAACACGTACTTGCCTGCTTCGCGCAACAACTGCTCCAAGTGTGTTCGTTGACGCGGCGACTTGGTATTGAAGTTCGACGGCAGCAGGCCGAGGAATCGCGTCTCCTGACGGCCGTAGCGTCGTTGCACACCGATCACGGTCTGCATCAGGGCTTTGACGCCCTTTACAGAATAATCTTCCAGGTAAATCGGCGCCAACACATGCGAGGCGGCGATCAGGCAAGCGACGCTGCGAAAGCCAAGCGATGGCGGGGTGTCGATCACGCAAACATCGAACCGGTCGGCGGCATCGGCGAGATTCTGCCGCAGGGACGTGACGGCAGCAGCATTGCCGCGATCGATATCCGTCAAGGAGCTGTCTGCCGGCGCCAGCGTTATGCCGTTGTTTTCGCCGGCTACAAACCGGATGGCCGGCTTGAAGAAATCGGCCGCCGAAATCGGGCCTGTATGCTGCCTGAGCGTATCGGTCGCGTTGCCCTGCGCATCAACATCGATCATCAGAACACGGCGGCCGGCTTCCGCCATGAACCAGGCCAGATGCACGGCAAGCGTCGTCTTGCCGACGCCGCCCTTTTGGTTGTTGATGACGATCGTGTTCACCGGGTCGACCTTGGTGCGAGCATCTGCGCCCGTTTCATCCATGTTCCTCCAGACTTTGCCTCGGCTGCCGGCTCGGTCCTCATTTGACCGGCCTCTTCATCCTGAGTGTTGGTTTGAAACCAACGCCCGCTGCGAACCAGCACGCGGCAGAGTCTTGAAGGCCAGGCACAAAATCCCCTGCCAAAAGAGTCAGGTGGACCGAGCCACCTAGGAACGAGGTGCTCGGTCGATGAGCTCGCATCGATTAGCAGGCGCACACAGGAGTTGAAGCAAGACAACGAAAACCAAATGCGTATGCCCCCTAGCCTGTTGGTTCAAACCAACACGTTCTGAGGCAGCGACACCTCGCAATGTCCGTACAGTGAAGGAATACGAGACGGAGCCGACGCCCACCAAACCTGGACGACAGTAAGAACCGCGCGGCGCCCTCGGGCGCAAATACAGATTAACCTGCTAATGCTCTTCCAGTTGATCGGCCAGATGCGGGAAGCCAATGGCGGCCGCGATGCGATGAGCAAATGGTTCGAAAGCGGCGTCCAGGATCTTGTTCTCGACGATCAACGATCCCGAGACAGCGAACTATATGTCGAATCGCTGCGGCGACACGACCGTGGAGGTCGATCAGCTCAGCCAATCTTCGCAAATGTCGGCTCAGGCGCGGACGTGATCGAAGCAACTCGCCAGCCGCCCGCTGATCATGCCGTCGGATCGGCACGAACGGTAAGACGATGATGCAAACCTTCGACGACAGCGCGAGAGCCGGCCAGCCGTTTGGCCGGTCGAGCGGACAAGGCAATGCCCGAGGCTATGCCCCGGTGGAAGCGCTGATCCGCGGGCGATGCGTCGCCGGACGTGGTTGGCTGGTTGCGTTGCCGGATCACCTCAGCGAGTTGCGCTTCGAGGGCCTTGCGCTTCGCGGGACTGAACAGGCCGTCGCGCGGCGCGCAGTTCCTCAATAACGTCGACCGGCATCAGCTTCTCTCCGTTCGAAGGGAAGAAGGCCCCGCCTCGCGGCGGAGCCTTGTTTGGGAGGCTCAGTCCCGGTTCGGGCGTGACCAGATCATCTGGAGGCCTTCCTCGCCCTCCACCTCGATGAGGGTGGCGTAGATCGGAGCGGGAAAGCTCGGATCGTCCAGCTTGACGGAGAGGTAGTCGCGCTCGGTATCGCGGGCGACCTTCTGCCAGGCGGCGCCCAGCTCAACGTTGCCGGAATAGATGCGGAAGTGCGGACCCTTGTCGGAGGGCGTCTCGACGCGGACGAACTTGGCCTTGACGTTGAGGTTGAGAGTCTTGATGGCGCCGGAGAAGCCGTTGTCCGTTACGATGAAGGTGCCGATGGTAGCCATTGTCTCATTCCTTTGGTTTTCTCGGGCCGCGCCCATCGCGACCTCGATGGCGGTCGTGAGACCGGAGGCGATCGACCCGCACCTGAAGGGCCGAAACGAAGTGGAGGGCGGCCGGCAGCGACTTTCTTGTCTCGCGAGGAATGGCGCAAAGCGCCAGGGGAAGAAAGTCGAGGACGGGCGTTGCGGGGACAAGATCGAGGGCCCGCACAGCGGAACCGTCCTTCGGTCAGACCAGCCGTAATCGAGGACGCAGATGGGCTGCCCGTCGTGAAAACAGTTGGATTGAAGCCAGGCCCGTCGGCAACCTCACATCGTGCGGTCACAAGCACTTGCGACAACATCCGATTGTCCTGACGAGGCCGGCTGAAGACCGCATATCCCCGCGCAAAGGGTCCGGGGGAGCAGCAGATGCGAGTCGGAGTTCGCCGCCGCCGCAAGGTCGACAAACACCATGCCGACGAAACTGGCATGCCCGGATATCCTGCGTCTGCTGCATCGATGCTGCGATCTTCGATGAGGGCAACAGCGTCCACGATCCGGTCGAAGCATCGCGGATGGCTCCGGAGGTTTGCGACGGCGAGGCCGGGCGCGCGCGGTTGGGTGCGTGACCCAAATTGGACCAAAACGGAGTCGAAGCGCCGCGCCACCGGATGTTGCGATGACCCCACGCCGGTGGCAGGCGCCACACTACTTTCGCACTCGTTCGGCCATAGATCGAGCCGACCACGGTCAGCATCCGTCGAGCGGATCTGCCTCGTCCAGCGGGGCGCAGGAGCGATGCAGAAAGACCAGGCCACAGGCACCGCAGTGCTCGAGCGAAGCGCACGAGCGGCATCGACGTCCGTCCCGGCTTCGGGATGAGTGATCGCAGATTTGACGCTAGCCCGCGTTATCGTTAACGGGCAATCGATGGTTACACTCTTCAGCGGGATCGGATAACGCCACATCGCTTCTCGCGGCGAACGACATGAAGCCAATCCAGCTGGGTCCACCCATTGCTCACGCTCGTCGCTTTTCGCGGCGCTGGGAGTTGATCTGCGACATCAGGATTGGCCCAAGAGAAAACTCTCCGACCTCCGCTTTCCGCGTCAGCCCGCGCAAGTAGCCGCCAGCTGATCTGATCGTCGTGCCACGCTGCAGGATGCAGGCGACAACGACCGCCGCTTGCATTTCACCCAGGACCGTTTGCGCTTCCTCCCAGGCGCTCGGGCTGATCCCCAGCATTGATCTCACAACGGCCGCGGTGGCGAGGAAATCGCGCCAGCTCGAAATCCCGCCCTTCGCATAATCGACGATGTCCGGGCATGCACCGAGGACCATTCCCAATGGATACGAACCCTCGGCGACTCGCGATGGTTGAGGTTTAGGCTCAGCTCCCGCCGCCCTGCCTTCTGGAAGGCTAGGTTCAAGGTCAATTAAGGTCTCGGTATTTGAACTCTGTATGTGGCGCTCAGAATGGGACTCATTGGCGCTCGAATTCTTGGATTTGATGTGCACTTCCAGGAGATTGAGCACGTCGTCAGCAAGCTGCGACAGCTCGTCGGCGATCGGCTCAAGCTCCTGGCGCGTCGCGGTGCGCGGAATCTGAGTGACCATTGCGCGGAAGGCGGCATGCACCTCCTGCCAATCCGCGGGCCCCTGCCCTGCCCTTCGCGTCGGGACACCTTCCTCGATGCCCGTTGCGATCATCTTCGCAATGTCGCGCCGGCACAGCGTGATCCGCTCACGCACGAGCTTGAGGGCGCGGGCTTCGGCTTCGATATCAGCCGCCAGGCTCTCGAACTCTTCCGAGCGCACGACGAGCGGCGACAGATCGAAGCCGAAGGCGAGCTCGATTTCGCCGGCATCGTCCTTCCGCGCATACCGCTTGCCATTTGGACTGTCGCGCCGAACGATCAGTCCCGCATCGACCAGCACTGCGAGGTGACGCCGCAGCGTCGATGCCGGCATGCCATGCGCCCGCCGGCTGAGCTGATGGTTCGACGGGAAGACGATCAGATCATCCTCTCCTGTCAGCGCAGTCTCAGGATGAAACGTCAGGAGCGCGTTTAACACCGACAGTGCGCGCTCCGATACGCCAAGGCGCGGCCGGGCCGTGCAGATGGCGTGGAAGATCTTCCATTTGTGGACGATCTTTTCGGGGGGGCGTCCTGTTGCGATCATTTGGCTTGCCACATGGGCAAGCGTCAACGATCGCCGCCCAAAAGGCGTCGTTGGAAAGTGTGACTGCATGTCTTTGCCTCAGCTGGGCAAAGAAAACCTGCTCGCCGAAACGACGATAAAATCGCGTAGAAACTCTTGACTGCGATTCGCGAAAGTGATTCTCTGTCAGTCGCCAAACTTGAAGAGAAGGGCTTCCGGAACTCCGTTTCGGGGGCCTTTTTCTTTTGCCTTGTCTGCTCCTGGTTCGTGTTTACGGGACGAGGCCCTCAGGCCTCGCTAGTTTCCTGACCGCCGCTCGTTTTGGAAAAGGCGTCGAACAGCGTCGGGAGTTGGTCGACAAGAAACGCCGCAAATGTCGCCGAGACATTCTTGTCGAGGGTAAGCTTCAATTCGCGCTCGGCCTGGCGCACGTGCGCAATCTTGTCGCCGGATACGGAAAAGACTGGCTTCTCTTCCGAAGCCTTCGAAGTCCCGGCAGAAGATGGACGGCTTGCCGCTGTGAATGCTGCGAGAAACCGGGCGTCGGTTTCTCGCTCTGCAAATATTGGTTCAGCGATCGCCGCTCTGACACGTTTGAGCGCCGCGTCATCTTTGATCAATTCAGCGAATGACTGCCAGCGACCGCGGCCAACTTTCGGAGCCTTCCCGATGGCGTGAATAACATCGGTTGGAACTGACCGGGCCACGGCAAGAAGTTTGGAGGCCTCCGCGCGATCGATCGACAACGCATCTTGCACGATTGAGCGGCTATGCCCGGCATCTTCGATATGCATCGCGAAGGTGGCGCGCTCAATGAAGCTGAGATCTTCGCGCGGTGCGTTCTCGAGGCCTTGCGCCACGACAAGCGCTTCATCTGACAGCGATCGCAGGATCGCTTTGACTTGAATGCCGAGTTCACGCGTGGCGCGGACGCGACGATGACCATAGGCGCTCTGGTAGCGCCCCTTTGCTTCAGGGTGTTCCCGAACGAGAATGGGCACCTCTTGACCGCGCTGTGCGATCGACTGCTTAAGTGCCTCGAAAGATCTATCGTCCTTGTCTCGAAACCGGTCAGCCAGCGGCGACGGATCAATAAGCGAGGGGTCGATTTCAAGGATCATCGCCCCGGAGGCAATCCTTTCGCGAAGCTCCTCGTTCTCTTTCTCGACTCCGGAAAAAGTGTCTTTCAAGGAGCGGACTGAGCCCGAAGAGACCCGCGGCAAAGCGCCAGGCATGTTGTCAGCTGACAACGCGGGTGATTGCGGGGTCGTGAAAAGGCTCTTGATGGTGTCAGTACGTTTGCTCATCGACCCCACACCTTCTTGAGAAGTTGCGCGATTTCAGCATTGACCGCATCGACCGATTCCAGTGCCCGGTCGTAGGCGCCCCGCCCTACGGCGCCGCGCTCCAGCTCATAAAGTGATTGCTTGGTGAGACCAGCATTGGCGATCGCGGTCGATTTCCACACCGTGGCCTTGAGCACATCCGATCCAAAAAGGGTCCGGAGGAGAGCCACGATTTGCGCTTCGGGCACATCGTTGGGATCATGACGCGTGATGACGTACCGGATGAAATCGTGGTCGAGGCGCCCCCCCGCTTCCTCGATGACGGACATGAGGTCCGACGTCATGAGGAGAAATTGGCTCATGGATGCGACATCGACCATCTGAGGATGGATCGTCACGAGCATCGCCGTCGCCGCGTTCAGCGCACCCATGGTCAAGTAACCAAGTTGAGGTGGGCAGTCGATGACCACGACGTCATAGTCGTCGGCGACCTGGTCGATAGCGCCGGCGACACGGCGAAAGAATAGGTCGTGTCCGCGTTCACGCCGCTCAACCATTGCTCGAGGCGTGGTGTGCTCGAACTCCATGAGCTCGAGATTGCCTGGAACGAGACCTATCCCGTCAAAATAGGTCGGTCGGACCACCTCCTGCATTTGCCGCCGGTGTTCGTCATACCGTATGGCGCCGTAGAGGGTTTCGTTCGCCGCGATGTCAAACTCGGGCTGGTAGCCGAACATGGCAGACAGCGAAGCCTGCGGATCGAGATCGATCGCCAGGACCCGAAAGCCGGCAAGGGCGAGGTATTGCGACAGATACAGCGCTGTCGTCGTCTTGGCGGAGCCACCTTTGAAGTTCGCGACAGTGATGATTTGTAGCTTGTCGCCTGGTCGCCGCCGCGGGAGGAATTCCATTGCTTCGCGCGGCCGCGCAGTGGCTAGATACTCGCGCAACTCATGAATTTGACCCAGTGTATAAGACCGTCGTCCCCCGGTTCCTATTGCTGGGGTCGGTCCAAGTCCGTCAAGAGAGAGCTGCCGAAGGTACCCATCGGATACGCCCGCAATCCGTGCAACCTCCCCTGAGGTGAACGACCGGAGCGATTTGCTTGCTGATGGCGGGAACAGTGTCGTCGCGAGCGAGCGAAGCTGACCAGAAAGAATGCCGGCATGCCGAGAGATCCGCGCAGACGCAGTCTCGCTCATCGTAACCGAATCTTCCGCTAAGATCGCCATTTGCCTTCTCGAGACGGCTTCTGCGCGTCAGACGCCTAATCGCCGTCTTGAGAGATGGCCACGATTCTATGATTTGAGCAAGAAATAAAGAGTTAATGAGTTCTTAATGCTCGACGGTGTGCGTAACGGCGAGCAGCGACCTTTTGGGCGCGTCGTTTGTTGTCAGCCGACAACAATGGCCTCAGCCGGCCAAGCGAGCCTTTACCATAGGCACTATAGGGCGATTCGGCGCGGGTGTGTCCCCAAGCGTCATTCGGTATGATGCCACCCGCTGCTCCGATCAGTGTTGCTATCGTGCGGATACGCCGGGGCGTCTTTCAAATGCGCGTCAGCCCTCGCTTCTGAGGTCGCGTCAGCGTACAGCGGCGCTTGACGAGCACGTGCAGCGCGCCGGGATCTGTGTATTCCCCCGTTTCCCGGAAGCCGTTGCCCCGGAGGATCGCTTTCCTCGTAAGATGCTGTGGTCTCGCACCCGATACCCAGGACCGGCGGCTCCCCGAAAAGCGCCCTCCCCTTCTCGTTGAAGCGCCGGGGCCGTGGCGAGCGAAGGAGTTTTGTGGTGTTGGTTCGCTAGGTCCAGCAGCGCTCCGGGCGTTCGCAGTGTGAACCGAGGCGGCCACTGCGGCACTTCGCTGGGCCGCCGCTCGCCAGGGTAACAAGCAAGCCCGCACTGTAGCAGGTCTCCACCAATCAGCCGAACGAACAAGCACAGAGTAATCGACCCAGCGCACTCCGGGTCGCTGTTCCGGGACTACCAGCCGCAAGACCGACCCCCAACTGGCGCGGCGGGGGCGCCTCATCATCGGCTGCACCTACGATCTGTTTCGGCGAGGGAAGCCAATGCGCAGTCAGGTCAACACCTTAACCGGCACGGTCGTGGGCGGTTCGAGCCCTGGGCCGTATCCAATCTCAACGCCGGGCGCCCAAATAGCCAATCGCGAGCCTTCGAGTTCGAGGCGAGCGCGCCACATCGGATCGCTTCCTGGACGAGACGCTTCGATAGCAGCGTGAGGGTAGTCCATCGAGACGCCGCGCAGATTGTTGTCAGCTGACAACATCCTCTTAGTCCAGACCTGCGCAACAGGCCCAGGGGCTCACGGTCGGGCAGGCGGAGGCCACGCCGGAGCTTGTGTCATCACGGCCGGCATCGGGGTCGAGCCATGGCCGTAGATCGTGGGGAAGAACCAGCCGAAGAGCCGGCTGAGCTCACGCCTCGATTCGGCCGATCAGGAAGCTGATCCTTGGTTTTCAGTTCAGAACGGCACTCCGTCAGCAGGCCGCAAGGCGGATCTATAATCCAATCTCGCGGGCTCGCGTGACTCCTATGAGGCCGATCGGGAGCTGAAAGTCGCCTCGCGCTGCTGTCTCAGGTCGCAACCGGGCTTGGAGGATTGTTGTCAGCTGACAACAACCAAGCAGATGGATGTTGTCAGCTGACAACAATCTGTGCCGTCCTAGCCGCCGACGCGTCTTTCCAGTCCCCGTCGATCCGCGCGCTGACGAATTCAGGAGCTGGGACGAGGTCGTCCTCCCAGATGATGGCGTGGTCGTGATGAGAAAAAGCGCCCGGAAGGCCCGAGGATGGGATTCACACAATGCTAACCATAGAATTCTACGGCCTCCGTGCGCTCTTACGACCTTCTCCACCAGATCGGAAGAGTAACCAGCCTTCAGGCGGTGTAGCCGAAGTGTTATATAGGGATACACGATCGGGCTAGAGGAGCGCGGGATGGCCTTCCATATCAAGAATCCCGAGACCGACGCGCTGGCCCGCAGGGTCGCGACGTTAAAGAAAATCGGACTGACCGAGGCCGTACACACGGCGCTCACGCATGAACTCGAACGCGAGCAGGGCAGGCCGTCCTTGGTCGACCTGGGCGTCCAATTTTGTCGCGATTTGGGGGCGAAGGGCAACCCACAGAGCGGTAAAGCCGCCGACAAGGCGTTTCGCGACAGCCTGTACGAGGATTCCTGATGTTTATCGACGCTTCGGCGCTCACCGCGATGCTGACCAACGAAGACGAGGCGCGCGAGTTACTGGCGCGCGTGCAGCAAAGCCAACCCGGTTGACCTCGCCGCTGGCCGTGTGGGAGGCGGCGATTACCATCGCCCGGGTGCTCGATCTGCCGATCACCGCGGCGGACGAAGCGGTCGAGAGCTATCTCGCGCTGATGGAAATCAAAATGGTGAACGTGGCGCCCGAAACAGCCCGCATCGCGCTCAAAGCATACGACCGCTACGGTAAGGGTCGACACCCCGCGCGGCTCAATCTTGGGGACTGTTTCGCCTACGCCTGCGCCCGCCATCTCGGTGAACCGCTGATGTTCAAGGGCGCCGATTTTCCGCAGACCGACATCGAGGCGGCCTGACAAGCTCTACTATCGAAGTGAGCCTGATCGTGGCAGAAGTAATGAATGCTGATTCGCGGCGAAGCCACGAACCTGCGCTGGGAAGCCCAGCCCGATAGCCTTGGCGACAGTCAACTTGGCCGACGAGGACATCTGAGCGCGGACGGCGGCCGACGGCGTCCGGAAGAGGGCAGGGGAGCTGACCAGCGGCGCATTCTTTCACGGCGGTTTGGCGCCGACCTGTGCTAGCCTGGCTTACCGTCGTCAGAACAAACTAGTTGGGTTGCAAGCGGACGGTCCGCAACCGACGTCGCTATGACGGAAACGAAACCCCTGTTAGCTTCCGTTTCACCGGTTCTAACTAAGGTTATCAGGACCTTGCTGCCCACCTACAAAATCCCCGATCCACTGCCTTGGGCCCGGCTCGCCGGACCGCTCGCCGCCGCCGAGGACGCCGTGGCCCGCTTCGATGAGCGGCTGGCCAAAAGCCCAATCCGCGACGGGGCAATCAGCCGGACACACTTCACCGATGCCTGCGCCAGTCTGTGGCTGGACGGCGAACTTGTCCACCTCGAAGACCTCGTGCTCCACGACGCCGGCATGGA
This sequence comes from Bradyrhizobium sp. CCBAU 45384, assembly GCF_028128665.1. Taxonomy (NCBI): domain Bacteria; kingdom Pseudomonadati; phylum Pseudomonadota; class Alphaproteobacteria; order Hyphomicrobiales; family Nitrobacteraceae; genus Bradyrhizobium; species Bradyrhizobium sp. CCBAU 45384. The sequence continues at coordinate 2,212 of NZ_LBIZ01000105.1, read as the reverse complement.
CGTTCGCGCTCCTACCCACGAGCTGACTCGCGCCCACGCCGTGCTGCGCGCCCGTCGGCGCATCGCCGATGCGAAGCCCGATTGGGCGCTGTCCGCGCCGGGACTCTCCAGCCTCCGCGGGCGGGGCGAGCGAGAGGAGACGAGCAACCGGAAGGAAGGTGAGGGAGGTTTTGAGATCGATGAGGCCCCCGAACGGGAGGAGGTGGGTCTCGAATTGCCCGTCGGCGTCCTCGAGACCGATCCCCACCTCGCCGCCGCTTTCGACGCGGTCGACGCAGCGAACGCCAGGGCGGAGCGCAGGCTTGCCGACGAGATTCGGTTTCGACCGGAGCGGGATTCTCTCATCTACGATCCCGACTGGGATGAGGAGGAACGCCTCGATCACTGGCGCGGTGTGGTCAATCAGACTCGCGGCTTGCCACCGACGCTGGCGGGGGCGATTGCCGCCGACGCCTGGGGTGAGATCGAACCGCTCGAGCACATGCCCTGGCTCGGCCGCCTGCTCGCCGCGGCCTTGTTGAGGGACCGCGGCAAAACGCGATCGCATCTGCCGTGCCTGCATGCTGGGCTGAAAAGCATTCCGCGTGAGCGCCGGCGGCCGCGCGACGCCGCAGCGCGTTTGAGCGTGCAACTCGAGGCCATGACGGCCGCCGCCGAGTCTGGCCGAAAGGATCACGACCGTTGGCTGATGACCAGAAACCTGCTCGCTCGAAAACTCGCCGGCCGCCGCGCCACTTCAAAACTGCCGGCTCTCCTCGACTACGTGCTGACGAGGCCGATCGTCTCGGCGGGCATGATCGCGGCGGAACTCGGGATCACTCCCCGTGCTGCCCAAAACCTGGTCGCCGAGCTTGGCCTGCGCGAGGCGACCGGGCGGGGACGCTATCGGGCGTGGGGCGTCTTGTAGAGGCGAAAGTCTGTGCTGTGAACGCTCGGCAGAAAAGCCTCTCGTCCAGATGAAAACGCACCAACAAAAATGCCGCGCGGTTGAAATCCAGCGCAGCGGCCGTTTCCGGCGCCCAGGGGTGTGACGAAAACTCCGGTCGCGCTCGGGGCGCTAACCTAGTCCTTTATTCGTCCGGCACGCACGCGAGACGAAGGCCTGAAGATTTAGTTTGATCGTACTTATCGTAGCCAACCACGATATAAGCAATAGATCGAAACTTGCCCGTCCAGCCGGTGGTACGGAGCCGCCTCAATCGTCGTCGGTAAGTTCGTCGGGCCAACGGAAAGTCGAGCAGGCGCCCGCGCGACATTCTCAATCTGTTCGTCGACATGGACCGCGGCACGAGGATTCTTGGCCTCGATGTAGCTGAAAATGCTGCCGCGATCGGACGACGCGAAGCGCAACCAGACGAGTTTCACCGTTCCTGCTCCGGCGCTTTTCGAAGCGCACCGGTACGACGTTGTGCGAAATGCGCCTCGACGTCGGAATCATCGATATCAGGCCGCGTGTCGGACAACGCCTGGCGCACCTTCTCGCGAAACCAGGTATCGTAAGCTTGGCTGTTGCTCACGAGCTCCAGCGGAAGCATCCCTTCATTGGCCGTGCGCGTCAGCAGGATCCGCACGACGTCGGATACCGTGAGACCCATATTTTCCAAAACCGCAGTGGCCTTTTCCTTCACGTCCGCATCGATACGGGTTTGGACCAGGGCATTCGAAGCCATAGCGATCTCCATATTTTCATTCGCAGCGAGATGTAATACATTTGAATGACATGCACCAGAGGCGATCACGGCGCCGTGACCCGAGGGCTATAACAGCCGGCAACGGCACCGCCTTTCGGCGGGGCCGTTGCCGTGGGTCCTCAATCCCGGTTCGGGCGGGACCAGATGAGCTGTAGGCCGTCCTGGCCCTCCACCTCGATCAGGGTGGCATAGATCGGAGCCGGGAAGCTCGGATCGTCCAGCTTGACCGAGAGGTAATCGCGCTCGGTGTCCCTCGCGGTCTTCTGCCAAGCCGCTCCCAGCTCGACATTGCCGGCGAAGATGCGGAAGTGCGGTCCCTTGTCGGAGGGATTCTCGACCCGAACCAGCTTGGCTTTGGCATTAAGAGCGAGGGTGCGGACCGTGCCGGAGAAGCCGTTGCCGGTCGAGGTGAAGGTGCCGATGGTCGCCATTGTCGTGTCGTGCGCCAGGAGTGCCGGGTGGGATCCGGCACGCGCACTCAATGCCCCCGCAGGGTGGGAGACCCTGCCCTCAACGCGCCG